>CASBQJ010000390.1 GCA_949127705.1 Synechococcales cyanobacterium PMM_0085 | reverse complement strand
TCCAACGTCTGCTCCCGCTGCTCGCGCTGCACCATCTTCTGCATTTCCTTGCGTTTCTCCTCAGCCAGATCCTTCGACTTCATTTTAAAATCGACAACATCCATCGGAACCGAAGCAGCCGGGGGCGGAAACAAATCCGAATCCTCTTCCCCATCCAACATTGACCCGACCGCTCCCGAGAGCCCGCGGGAATGAAGCGTCGCAATCTCCGCCGGCGATCCGCCAAACCCGGCCCGGTTCAACAAATGCGCCGCCGCCTGGGGCGTCCAGGCTTCTTGTTCGAGTCGTTTGAGCATGTTGAGAGATCAAACCCCGGAATTGTGGAAAAGTTTCCGAAATTCCGGCTGCGTCGTGCGAATCCCGGGGCCGACTCAATTTTCCTTATCGTCGGGTTTTTAAAAACGCGGTGACCGTGAGGTTAGGCGGATCGACGGACCAAAAGCCGCGACGGCTTAGAACAACATGGTCAGCCGAAGGGTGAGCGCCCATGCGCCGCTGAAACTTGAGTCGGCTCCCGGCGTGGGAATATAACTCATCGCAGGCTGAAAAAACACACCGCCCCGAATGTTAGCCTGGTAATATGCCTGAAACATCAGCTCGCTGGAACGATCAAAAAGGTTGGGGTTCAGCCACGCCCACGACATGCCGACGCCCACAGAATCCAAAGGTCTGTGAGGGATCAGGCCAAATCCGCTGAATCCCATGCCGAAGTATTGGTTGACCGGGAGGGTTTCGGCATTATTCACGCCAAATTGAAAAAACGTGGATATGGATGCCGGCTGAACCGTTGGTTTGGAAGAGATGACGATTTTGCTTTTCCCGTCTTTTGTAAGGCTGTTCTCGACGGGAATGTCGGATTCGTTGGACCAGATTCTCTGCCCCCCAAACATGTAAAACCCGCCCATGCCTGTTTGGGAAATTCCGTTAGGGCCATCGAATGTGCCGCTCTGATACCAGAGGCCCGCGCCGAATTGACCCGGATACCTATTTGAGACGACCCAATCCACGCCCGCTTCCCAGATATTAAAATAGTAACCATTAAACTGAGGACCGGTCATTCCTGTTTGCACGCCACGCGCGACATTCCCATCGTAAAATCCGTATCGAAGATAGGTGTTCCGCGTTGGCTGCGCAGAAATCGTCACCCCGGAGACCGAATTGTAATATCCACCAATGGCTCCCAGGAGAGTGGGATTCACAAAGACCGGGGTGTAGAGGAGGCTCGTGACAGCAGGGATAGAGAGTTCCTGCCCCTGCGTCGGCACAGGCCTCGCCACATTGTTAAAATCAAAGGTGGGCACTATCTTTCCAATCCCAAAATTGACTTTTCCATCAAACAACGACTGTGCATACCAGAGTTGATAAAGTTCTGAGCGGCTAAGAGGCGGTGGCCCGGGAAGGCTGTTATATCCCTGAACACTGCCGGCCTGACCGTTCGTGTCTTCCCCGTTAAATTGGAGAAACTGAATACCAAAAGATGCACCTTGCCATCCCAGTAACTTGTCAGCATCGAGATTGGCACCGACGATGAGGGCGCTATTGAAACTCCACGTCCCCGGCTCAGATCCCCCGGAAATCAAATAGTTCGTGTCAGCAAGCCAGATCCCGCCTAAACGCAAACCAATATCCTCAGGAACCTGAAGAAAACGTCCGGCCAACCCCGTGCCTGGCATGTCAGCTTCGGCCGCCGGGTTTCCGCTGATCGCCGCCGGGGGATCCCCAAGTAATTGTTGAAACCAGCTGTCAGACTGCTCTTCCTCTGCCATGCAGCGAGGAGACCATGAAAAAGTCAGGCAGATAGTTACGAGAAAAAACCGTTGAGCAACTTTCATGGCGTGCCTCTGGGAATGGAACCAATTCAGTTTCCTGTCTTGCCCTTGCTGTCCAAAGCCTCTTCGAGGCTGTCAGGACCCTTGCCGTCTTTTTGAGACGTGCGCCATGGCCATTCCTGGGAGTGGAATGGGGCGAGCGGGGGCATTAGAGGAGTGAAACCAAGTTTCTTGGCTTCAGTTTCGATGGCTTTGCGACCGCTGAAAACCGTGTAAGCTCCGGCTGAGGCAGGAATCTTAAGTTGGTTCGCTTCGGTGGAGGCAATGGCGTCGCGTGACCCCGTGGAAACCAACTCAACGTCCATCAAGTAATAGTTCTTGAAAAACACCTTCCCGAGAGCCCGGTCAGCCACGATGCGGGAGAGCAAATTGAGCATGGTCGCTGGTTCGGTGGTGAACTCCGTGGTCTCCAGAAGAATAAGCCGGGAGTTGATGGCTTCTTTGCCAAAAAATTGGGCCATGATCGTGTAGAAAATGTTATTGGTTCGGGTCACGTAAAGGGTGTTCGTGACGCCGTAAGTTTTCTCCCAGTCGTTCCCGAGGAGTTTCTTCCATTCGGCCATCACACCCATCCAATGACCAACTTGCAGCCTTGCTGCAAATTCCACATTCTTCTGAATAAATGGTGCCAAGCCAGTTGCATAATCTTCAATGCCTTGCAGCGTGAAGGTTCCAGATTTCAAACACTCATCCATGAAAGCGATATTTCTGGCGAGGAGCTCTTTGACGTTGGCTTTGATGTCCGCCGGAAGATCCAAGGCATCCGCACTATCCAAGGTGACCTTCTGACTCTCGCGCCAAATTCGCATGGGGGCCCGCCATGAAGGACTCGAGGGTTCCAGAATAAACGGGGCAATGATTTGATAAACGGCCATCGCGCTGTGAGAAATGCCTTTGACGACCTGATAGGCCACGGGCACCTGCGGGGCAGTCAGGGGATCTTTGCCCGGTCGATACAAAATAAAATTGCCGCCGGTGTTCGTGAAAAGTCCGAGTATGATCGGGGAACTATTCAGGAAGTTTTGCTGATAAACAGCGAGAGCATTCGCGTAAATATCCTGCATGGAATTATCGAGATTAATGGCATTTTGCGCGGCAACGGCAGCCGGTGTCGTTGGAGGAACCGGCGCAATCACACTCTGAAGAAACGGCGGAAGGTCTTCGGAGAAAGCGGAGATCTGAAAGGCGAGAAGGGAGGAAGCAACCAGCAAAGCGTGTAGTTTCATGATCGAGATGCTGGTCTAGCAGAATTCCTCCAGGTTACAACATACCATTTGAAATCGCGCGCAGTTGCCGTGTTCAGCGGACCAACGAACCGCTCGCTTCGCTCGAGTCGCCCGAGCTGCTTGCGGATCGTTTTTAAGCTTGGTTGCGCCTTCGGGTTCGCTTAAGCCCCATGACCAACGCCCATGAC
>CASBQJ010000389.1 GCA_949127705.1 Synechococcales cyanobacterium PMM_0085 | reverse complement strand
GTGGTAGTCGAAACCCAGCCCCCTGATCCCAGTTCCTGCCCGCCGTCCGGCAATGCTGCCCCTGAGGCCGCGCCGCCCGATTCACTCCCTAATTCAACTGAGAATGGCACCCCAATTGGCAGGGGCGATCGCCCAAAAACTAGTGGAAACGCAGAGGTTTTAACGGCATCGTCCCAGTAAATTTGGGAGAGCAGACTTTTACTGGCTCAGCTTTAAACTCACACAAAAATAATCATTGTGAAGGTTTGATGATGGTTTCTGCTTAAGAGTTGGGCAAGATACTCTACGTCAGTTCTTGAATGGGAAGTGAAGCCATGGCGACAGATGCAGGAAACACCCGGAAGAAGGCAAGGCGAATTTCTGTGGGTACCTCAACCACCCTCACAGAATCGCTGAACCGAGCAGACAAGGATGATTTCTTTCGCTTTGTAGTGGGTGCTCGCAGCAGCTTTGACGCTCAGCTATCTGCCATTCCCCGGAAGTCAAACTACGACTTCGAAATTCAGCGGCAAAACGGCACCGTGATTGCCAGCTCTAAAAAACCCAATCGGCAGCCCGAAAACCTCAATCTCACGCTGGAAAGCGGCACTTACTTTATCCGGGTCAACCAGAGGAAAGGGAAGGGCAATTACAACCTTCAGCTCAGCCTGAATGCCGACAATGCCGGAGATACCTTTGCCGCTGCACGGACTATTACAGTTGGGGCGACGCCTACAGCTTTTACAGATTTTGTCGGCATATCTGATCCCAACGATTTTTATCGCTTTACGGTCGGCGATCCCAGCCTCTTAACTGTTGCCCTAAATCAGCTCACGGCAGGTGCAACGGTTACATTGTTCGACGCCAATCAAAATCTGCTGCTAACCAGCAGTGGCTCTGGTGCTACTGCTGCCACCCTGCAAGGCACGTTTAATTCTGGCACCTACTTCCTTCGCATCGCTCCCGAGCCGGGTGCTAAGACTACCTACAATCTCACCGTAGAAGCCGATCTTGTGCTCGATCAAGCAGGGCAAGATTTTGCCAGTGCCAGGGGTCTCAATGTTGGCACTGTTCCAGTTACGGTCACCGACTCCATCAGTGGCAGCGACCCCGCCGACTTTTACCAATTCAATGCCTCAACGCTCGGTGAGTTGCAAATTGACCTGACTGGGCTAAGCCCCACGGCTGATTTAGACGTCATCTTGTACGATCCTAACCAGGGACTTCTGGCGTTTCAAGGTGGTGCCGCAGCCGGCGGCAATGAACAGATCCTGGTAAATATTCCTCAGGCAGGGATATATTACATTGCGGTTGTCCCAGCCAGCCCCGGAAACAGCTCTGTCTATACTCTTAGCGCTGCTCTCATTCCTGACCAAGCCGGACAAAGTTTTGCTACTGCTGCCAACCTCAATGTAGGGTTTACTCCAGTTCAAGTTAGCGACTTCGTTAGCGACAACGATCCCTCCGATTTCTACCAGTTCACTGCCGCAACGCTGGGCAGTCTCCAAATTGACCTAACTGGGCTGGCTGCCACGGCTGATTTAGACGTGGTTCTATACGACTCTACCCAGACAGTTCTGTCTTCCCGGGGGGGGGCAGCCGCCGGCGGTAACGAACAGATTCTGGCAGATATTTCTCAGCTGGGGACTTACTACATTGAAGTTAAACCGGCTAGTCCAGGAAACAGATCTTCTTATAGCCTTGGCGCTGTCCTATTGCCAATCGATAACTTTGGCGACAGCACCGCAGATGCCACGCTGCTCACAGCTCCAGGCACCCCTCCCTTCCCCGTGCTCAGCGCCGCCCCCAATTTCTACTTAGACTTTGTGGGAGGCGGTGATATTGATGTATTCAAACTGGTATTCGACCAACCGCGTAACTTCCTATCGGTCACCCTTGCAGGCTTGACGGCCAATCTGGATGTGAGGCTGTATGTGGAAGGCAACGCCAGCACAGCGCTGCTTTCCAACTCTGGCGGGACAACGGAAGAATCTTTCATCGGCAACTTAGGCCCAGGTACCTATTATCTTGAAATCATTCCTGGTGAACCTGGCGCTAGCTCTACCTATAGTCTAGAGCTGTCGGTTAGCCCCAACTCCACCGATCCGACTATTACCCGAGATGTCAATCCCAACGGGGACGCTAATGCGAGAGCCTTAACCGATGTCAATGGAGCGCTATTTTTTATCGGACGGGACGGCACGCCTAATACTCCAGTTGGGCTTTGGAAATCCCAGGGAACGCTCGATACCACGGTTAAAGTTGGCTCATTTACCAACATTGACGCACTAGCTGCGATCGACAGCAACGTATACTTCTCGGCGGGCAGCGCTGCCAGCGGCACTGAGTTGTGGAAATGGGATAGTAGCGGTGGTTCACTGGGGACACTCTCTCAGATCTCAGAGATTGCGGCGGGTACTTTGAACTCTAGCCCTGGAGAATTAACCGCAGCCCAAAATAATCTTTACTTCATTGCTACCGCCACAGGTGAAGCCACCGGAAACGTGCTGTATCGACTAGGCAGCGGCGGGGTTCCGGTCGCGATCGCAGCGGCGGGTGACGTACCTGAGGAGCTGACCTATGTGCAAGCTTCAGACACGCTTTATTACCGGGCAGGAGTCAGCGGCGAGGGGGGGGGAGATCGGCTCTGGAAGATCACAGGTGCTGGAAGCGCCACTCCGAGTGCACCGATTAATTTGTCAACGTTTGGCTCGGCTGAGACCAGCCCTCGATTTGTCACTAGTTTGCAAGCTATTGGCAGCGACCTATTCTTCCTGGCCTCGACTGAATCATCAGAGTTGAACACAGAGCTGCGTCGGGTTGACAGCGCAGGTGCCTTCTTTACCTATGATGCGAATGGCGACACTGTAGAACCGTCTATTCCCGGCCTTTTTAGCGGTGTCGCTGTGGTTAAGAACAGTGCGAACGTTAGCTACGCTTATTTCCAGGCAGCCAATACGAACGGAGAAGAGCTATTTCGAGCCAATCTCGCCACCGGGGCAATTGAAGAATTGCCTCAGATCACGACAGGAGTGAACAGCTTAACCAGTCCTGGCATTTCTAATTTCAAGGTGTACAACAATAAGCTGTATTTCTCTGCTAGCAATGGCACGGATGGCACAGAGCTGTGGGTCACCGACCCGAATTCGCTAACTGTCAGTCAGATTGAGATTTTTAGCGGCGAGGCGTCACTGTCAAACCCCAATAGTTCTAGTCCTGAAAATCTGACTACGGTTGCAGGAAAGCTCTACTTCTCGGCAACAGGGCTAGGCGGCAGAGAACTATACAGCATCGATAGCATTAGCCCCGGCAGCACTGGTTTACCAACCCAGGTCTTTGATATTAATCCGGGTGTGGGCTCGTCTGACCCAGCAGACTTGATTGCGATCGGTGATGTGTCGGGCACAGGGATATCGGGTACGCTTTACTTTACGGCTGACAATGGCGTAAACGGCCGGGAGGTCTGGACGGCTTAGGCCGATTGCGTTTTATCTAGCGGCTGCTTTGGGTTTCTGGAAGAAGAGGACGGCAATACCGCTGACGAGCAGGGCGATCGCAATAAAGTGGAAGCAATCGTTAAAGGCCATAACGTAGGCTTCGCGGCGGACAATCGAGTCGAGGGTCGCGATCGCCTGCTGCTTGGCCGTCACCCAGTCGGCACCTCGACTGGCAAACAACTGCATCAGTTGGTCAATCCGCTGCTGGGTGTCGGAGCTGTAGAGCGAAATATGTTCGCCGATGCGGTTGGAGTGAAACTGTTCGCGGGTTTTGAGCAGCGTAGCCAAAATGGCAATCCCAAACGACCCGCCCAAATTTCGCATCATGTTGAATAAACCGGAGGCGGAGCCAGCCAGGGCGGGAGGAATGCCAGCCGTGGCGATCGACGACAGCGGTACCATAATCAGCGGTTGCCCCATGGCTCGGACAATTTGTGACCAGCGCAGTTGGTCATACCCAGTCAGGTGCGTCAGAGAGGAGTTCATGAAGCAGCTAATTGAAAATAGACTAATGCCAACGGCGATGATGAGGCGAATATCAACGCGCTGCATCAGTTTTGGCACCAACGGCACTAAAAATAGCTGGGGAATGCCCGCCCACATAATCACCTCGCCAATTTGCAGGGCGTTGTATCGCTGAATTTGCGTCAGGTAGAGCGGCAGAATGTACACCGAGCCGTAGAGTCCAATGCCTAGCGCGACGTTGACCACAGAGGCAAGGCTAAAGTTGCGCCGTCCCAATAGCCGCAGTTCAATGAACGGCTGACGCCGGGTGAATTCGATCCAAAAGAAAATGGCTAAAAAGATGATGGCGATCGCCGCCAGTTTCACAATCAAACTCGACTCAAACCAGTCTTGGCGGCTGCCTTCTTCTAGCACTATCTGCAACGAGCCTAACCCGATGGCCATGGCAATAATGCCGCCCCAGTCTCCCTGCTTCAGCAGCCCCAACTGCATCGGCTTGGCGTCGATGGCATACCACACGGCGGAGATTAGCAGCAGCCCTGGAATCACGTTGAGGTAGAAAATATATTCCCAGCCAAAATTCTCAGTCAGCCAGCCTCCCATAGTGGGGCCAATTGACGGGGCAAAGGTGGCTGTAATGGCAAACATGGCCAGCCCAATTGGCTGCTTGGCCGGGGGCAGGTTGCGCAAGATGAAGGTAAACGCCATGGGAATCAGCACGCCGCCGGTGAACCCCTGCAAGGCGCGAAACCCAATCATGGAGGATAAATTCCACGACCAGGCGCAGCAGACGGAAAAGAAGGTGAATAATCCGGCATTGACCAGCAGATACCGCCGCACGGAGAATACCTGCGACAGCCACCCGGTCAGCGGGATTACCACAATTTCTGCCACCAGATAGGCGGTGGAAATCCAGGAGCCTTCTTCTAAGGTGGCTCCTAGGGCGGCCTGAATGTCTTGCAGAGAAGCATTGGTGATCTGGATATCCAGCACCGCCATGAACGCACCTAGAATGGAGCCGAGCACGCCAATCCAGGTTTTAAAGGAAACATGATCGGGAGCCGGGGACGGCGGCGCGATCGCCCGATCCTTTCCGTGAGAGTTGGCGATCGCGTCATGTCTAGACCGATTCATACAAACTCCTGTGCCAACTGTGCAAAGTGGGGATAGCGATCGCGAAAGGGCTGAGATCCAGTAGCATTGGCTTCACTGCACATCAACGCTGACGCTAGCGGACATGCCTGGGCTAATGCGGGATTCGTAGCCTTGAATGCTGCTGGAATCAAAGGTGACCTTCACCGGCACCCGCTGCACAATTTTGGTGAAATTTCCTGTGGCATTGTCCGGCGGCAACAGGGCAAATTCGGAACCAGAGGCGGGCGACAGACTGGACACTGTTCCGGTAAACGCATGGCCAGGGAAGGCGTCGAGCTTAATTTCGACCGATTCACCGGGCTGCATCTCTGCCAACTGGGTTTCTTTAAAGTTGGCCACCACCCAGACATCATTCCCCACGACTGCCATCAAGGCTTGTCCGGGCTGTACCTGTTCGCCTACCTCCACGGCTTTACGCCCAATCCGGCCTCCGACTGGGGCGCTCAGGTTGGTGTAGGAAAGCTGCAATTGGGCTTCGGCAAGATTGGCTTGTGCCTGGGCAATAGTGGCCTGGGCGGCATCGTATTGACTGCGTGTTACGGCGGTTTGCACATTGCCCATCTGCGCCTTTTGCACGCCGCCTCGGCTGGCGGCGAGTCCGGCTTGCGCGGCAGCAATCCCATTTTGGGCTTGAGCCAGTCGCGCCTGTGCCTGACTGACGCCCTGCTGCGCCACTTGCTGCTGTGCCAAGGCCACGTCGTAGGCGGCTTTAGCAGAGTCTAGCTGCTGTCGAGAAATGGCTCCAGATTGATAGAGCGACTGATAACGGCTATAGTCGGCCTGCGCTTTTTGTCGGGTGGCTTGAGTTTGGGCGACTTGAGCCTGAGCCGCCGGAACCCCTGCCTGGGACTCTGTGACGGCAGAACGAGCCGATGAGATGGCGGCGATCGCCTGCTGAAGTTCACCCTGGGCTTCGGTGGTTTGAGCCTGAGCAGTACCACCCGCCAAGGTGACGCCCGTTTGCGCCGCTTGCGCCTGCTTCTGGGCGATCGCCAGTGCCGCCAGCGCCTGCTGTACTTTCACTTGATAATCTTTGGGGTCGAGCCGCACCAGCAGCTCACCCGCCTGCACCGTTTGATTGTCGTCTACCGGGACGTCTATGACGCTACCCACAATTCGACTATTGATTTGATACACATGGGCAGCAACGGCGGCGTTGTCGGTTTCTTGATGGGTACTGGCAAACTGCCACCAGCGATAGCCCGTCACACCAGCGGCGATCGCCCCCAGCCCTGCTAACGCCAGCACCAGTCGTACCGGGCGCTGCCGAGGAGATTTGGGCGCAGGGGTGGGAAATTGCTCTGGCGCTGGTTCTGCTGGCTGGGTAGCTGGCTCCAGGGTCAGCGTCTCGTTGTGCAGCACATCAGCCGGAACCAGTTGGGGATTCACCAGTGTAGAGCCTTGGCCATTTGTGTAACGCTTGACTGTCATTTCCATACAGACTCCACCGATAAAAAAAGTACGACTCCATTTACTTAGGATGCGTAGTATTAGTATGTTAGGTTTTGCCAGGATTACCGTCATCATGCCAATGGATGATCTAGATGCCCCACTGCTGAGGTAGGAATCTGAGGGCAAGGCAATTTGTTAATTTTGGTAGGGTCATGGCACTGCCATGACCTCACAGGCTGTCCCGTACGCAATTTATGAGGTCATGGCAGTGCAATTTATGAGGTCATGGCAGTGCAATTTATGAGGTCATGGCAGTGCAATTTATGAGGTCATGGCAGTGCAATTTATGAG
>CASBQJ010000388.1 GCA_949127705.1 Synechococcales cyanobacterium PMM_0085 | reverse complement strand
GCCCAATCGATCCATTTAAAATGCGGCTCAGGCGAGTGTCTTGCATTAGGGCAGTTCCACCGACGTCGGTTTTGCTACATGCGGTAGACCCCAACCCAGCTTCTCTCTCAAGATGTGGAAGAATTCAGGCGATCGCAGCCGCACGAACCGGGCAGAGTAGGGCGATCGCTGCACTCGGACTCGATCTTCGGGGCAGACGTAGCAGCCCGCATTGCCATCTACCACCATGACCAGGCGATCAGGATTCGCCGCATAAATCGTCACCGATTCTCGATCAGAAAAAACTAAAGCGCGCGATGCTAACGAGTGCGGGCAAATCGGTACCAGCTGTAGAACCGGAACCCCCGGCGTAATCACAGGGCCACCCGCCGAAAGCGCGTAGGCAGTAGAGCCAGTCGGCGTCGAAATAATCACCCCATCCGCTGCAATATCTACCGGGGCATGGCGACCAATTTCTACCTCAAAGTGGCACATACTGGTCAACGGTTCGCGGTGCAGCACCATTTCGTTCAAACAAAGCGCTTCCCAACTCAGCACGTCTTGCTGGTACAGCTGCACCGTCAGCATTAGCCGTTCTTCAATTTCATAGTCTTTGGTGGCGATCGCTTCAATGGCTACCGAAAGATGATTGACATAGGTTTCGGTCAAAAAGCCCATGTGCCCCGTATTTACCGTCAGCAGAGGAATACCATAGGGGGCCACCTGGCGAAACGCGGCCAGCACCGTCCCATCCCCACCCAACACAATCGCCAGTTCCATCTCTTCTGAAAACCCAGGCGGCGTCAAACTCGTGATCGGGGTATGGCACACCGGACGGTTGGGCTTAGAGTAACCCAAAATGCCGCCAATGCTGGTGGCCAAATGCACAGTCCAGCCATGACCCGTCAGCTTGTCTCTTAACTCTTCCGCAACACGACAAGCTACGGGCTTAATATCGTTGTAGATAATCCCGATTGTGGGCACACTCAGCGTCCGGTTCAGGTGTTTTTAGCAATGGAGAATTGCCGTTCTAGACGGTAAGCGTGAAGACAGTGTCTTCTTGGCCAGCTTTAGCAGTGTGGCTCATCAATCCTCCTCTATATAGATTAGTGTGTTGAGGAGTGGTTTGAACATTTTCCGCTAGCAGCTTGGCTAAATCACCCCAGCCAAGGGTGAGAAATGGGAGGGTAATCACTACCCTGACGCATACATCAGTTTTTCCGATAAGACAATTAAAATTAATTAAACTCTGTAAACGACCCATTTTGGTTGTTGTTTGTTTAATAGTTTGTTACAAAAGGGGGAGTTACGTGATCAGCTATCGATGTCGCAAGCGACCTTAACCTGCATGTTCGGTAGTCTTACTAGTTTAAAACCAAGCTCTGGTAATGATTTAGGCGAGCGAATGCTGAACAATGTTGCCAGTCAGTCTATTCGTCATCTGTTTACCAGTAGCGAGTTGGTAGACGTTTCCATCCGCTGCAATCCGTCCAGCAAGCTTTTGCAAGGCAGTATCGACAGCTTCAAAATGTACGGGCGATCGCTGGTGATTCGTCGTGACTTTTTGGTTGAAGAAATGTCCTTTGAGACCGATGCCGTTTCCATTGATCCGGGTTCGTTGCTGGGCGGCAAGCTCCGGCTTAAGCAGCCCACCCAGGCTGTTGCCAAAGTTACTCTGTCCGAAGCAGGCATTAACAAAGCCTTCACGTCTGAGTTAGTGCGTCAGCACATGGTTAATCTCACCTTGGAGGTGTTGACCAACCTGTCGGGTGGCGAACCTGTCTCCTTCCGCGATGTTCGGCTCACCCTACTGTCTGACAACCAAGTCAAAATTGAGGCTAAAACCGATTTACCCAATCGCCAGGACGTGCCCATTAGTCTCCGCTGCACCGTTGCCGTAGAGAAGCGCCGCCGGATTGGCTTCAATGAGCCTACCTTCGACCCCGAAGGCATCCCCGATGATGTTCAAGGTCTATCTCAAATTGTCACCATGGCATTTGCTACCGTCTTAAATGGCATGGTAGACCTCGATCGATTTGACCTAGATGGTGTTCTGCTAAGAATTAACCGTCTAGAAACTCAAGACAAAATGTTGGTCTTTACTGGGTATGCTCAAGTAGAGCGTTTCCCTGGAACTTAACCGTCTAGGAACCCAGTTAAAGACCTGAATGATTCAATGCCCATGAGTAACCTGTTCCTTGCAGGCGGCGTGGTCATGTTGCCATTGCTAGGATTCTCCATCCTGGCGATGGCGCTGATTACAGAGCGAACCATTTTCTGGTCGCAAGTAGCACAAAAGCAAGACAAGCTGATTCGAGAAGTTTTGGTGCTGTACCGTCGCAACGCCCGCGCGGCCTTCCAAAAACTAGAACAGAATGCTCATTTGCCGATGGCGCGAATATTTCTGGCAGCGCTTGAACTCGATCAAGCAACGCCAGATGAATTTCGTTTGGCGTTAGAAAGCGCCGCTCAAGCAGAATTGCCGTTGCTGAAGCGGTTTAATACGGTGTTCGACACGGTGATTAGCGTGGCTCCTTTGCTGGGGCTGCTGGGCACGGTGCTGGGCTTGATCCAATCGTTTAGTGCGTTGCGGTTGGGTGATGTGGGTGGAACCCAGACCACAGGGGTGACGACCGGAATTAGTGAGGCGCTGATTTCGACTGCAGCAGGGCTAGTGGTGGCGATCGCGACCCTGCTGTTTGCCAATACGTTTCGAGGGCTATACCAACGGCAAATTGCCTTAATCCAAGAATATGGTGGGCAGATTGAGTTACTGTACCGCCGTCGTCATGAACGCGGAGGTACCCCCAATGCGACTCCCCACTGAGCCAGATCCACCGCCCCAAATCAATATTGTGCCGATGATTGACGTCATCTTTGCCATCCTGACGTTTTTCATCATGTCTACGCTGTTTCTGACGCGATCGCAAGGGTTGCCGGTTAACCTGCCCGGCGCTATGACGTCAGAAGTCCAACAGCAGCAGCAGGTTGTGGTCACAATCGACGCAGAGGGCAACCTCTCAATCGATCGCCAGCCCACGACTTTAGAAACACTGGATGCTCAAATCCAAAGCTTACTGACGGCAGGTAATATCCCGACAGTCGTGATTAATGCTGATACCAACGTGTCTCATGGCAAGGTAGTAGCCGTGATGGATCGGCTGCGAACCATTCCAGGCGTGCGGCTGGCGATCGCGACTCAGCGCCCGTAAGCGTTCCAATAGAGTTGATAAGTAAATAGAGTTAATCGGCACGCCTAGCCCATATGCCTTCTGAAGGGCATGGCTATGTAAAGTACCTAAAAAAATATCGATGCCTCTATATATGTGTATAGAGG
>CASBQJ010000387.1 GCA_949127705.1 Synechococcales cyanobacterium PMM_0085 | reverse complement strand
CTAGGTATCGTCAGATCCTGATGACCGCTAGCCATTTTCATCCTGCATGATGATCAAACATTCAATTCTTGCTAGAGGATGGGTAGCCTAGCCCCTTTTCCTCATACAAAACTATTCTGACTGGCTAAACACCCCAACTAGCCCCCTCTACCCTGGATGCTTGGATGATTAATGTGTTCTCTAGACGCAGAGCAAGCCTGCTGAACCTGCCGTCGCCTCCTGTCGATCAAGACCGCATCCTCGCTGCAATCGATGTGGGGACAAACTCAATTCATATGGTGGTGGTCAAGGTTCAGCCCATTTTGCCGGCCTTTACCATTGTTGCTAGAGAAAAATCTATAGTCCGTCTCGGCGATCGCGATCGCATCACGGGCAATTTGACCCAAGCGGCCATGGAACGGGCGATCGCTGCCCTGCGGCGCTGTCAGGAGATTGCCCGCAGCCTCCAGGTCGAAGCCGTGATTGCGGTTGCCACTAGCGCCGTGCGAGAAGCGCCCAACGGGCGTGACTTCTTACAGCAGGTTGAAGCAGAATTGGGGTTGACGATCGACCTGATTTCGGGACATGAAGAAGCCCGACGGATTTATTTGGGCGTCTTGTCGGGTGTGGAGTTTAACAACCAGCCCCACGCCATCATCGACATTGGGGGGGGCTCTACAGAATTAGTGTTAGGGGATGGGCAGGAACCCCGTGCCCTCACCAGCACCAAAGTTGGAGCTGTTCGGCTAACGGCTGAGTTGATTCACACCGATCCCGTTAGTAGCAGTGAATTTCACGCCCTGCAAGCCTATGTGCGAGGGATGTTGGAGCGCGCGGTAGAAGAACTGCGGTTCAATGTCCGACCGGGCGAGCACCCCCGGCTGGTGGGCACCTCAGGCACAATTGAGGCATTGGCTACCATTCACGCTCGCGAAAAGCTAGGCGTGGTGCCTGATCCGCTCCATGGCTATCAAATTCCTCTCGCCGATCTGCGAGAAATGGTGCAGCGGTTTCGGCGGCTGAGCTGCGCCGAACGAGCCGCCCTGCCGGGGATGTCTGATCGGCGGGCAGAGATCATTTTGGCTGGGGCAGTGGTATTGCAAGAAGCAATGCAGCTCCTGGGGCTAGACTCGGTAACGATCTGTGAGCGATCGCTGCGAGAGGGGCTGATTGTAGATTGGATGCTCACCCACGGGTTAATTGAAGATCGCCTGCGGTTTCAAAGCTCCATCCGCCAACGCAGTATTTTACGAACAGCCCAAAAATATCAGGTCAACCTGCCCTACGCCGAACGCATCGCCAACTTTACGCTCAACCTGTTTGACCAAACTCAGGGCAGATTGCATGAATGGGGTGCTGAAGAGCGTGAGTTGCTTTGGGCCGCCGCCATCTTGCACAACTGCGGCCACTTTGTGAGCCACTCGGTTCACCACAAGCATTCCTATTACCTCATTCGCAACGGCGACCTGCTGGGGTATACCGAGCTAGAGATCGAAACGATCGCCAACCTCGCTCGCTACCATCGCAAGAGCTGTCCCAAAAAGAAGCACGACAACTACCGGAGTATCTCCAGTAAGCGGCACCGTAAAGTTGTGGATCAGCTCAATACGCTGCTACGTCTCGCTGTAGCCTTAGATCGGCGGCAAATTGGAGCGATTCAACAGCTCTGGGGTGAGCATCATCCCGAAACCCATGAGTTTCATCTCCACCTAAAACCCACCCACGCCGGAGATGATTGCGCCCTGGAACTCTGGAGTTTAGATGGCAAAAAGAGCTGTTTTGAATCGCAGTTTGGCCTCAAGCTCGTGACTATTTTAGAGAGCTAGCGGAGTGCTAAACCGAATTTTGCTCAGACCGCGTGGTGGGGGTCTGAGCCGAACTCAACCCGCGTCGCAGCTAAAACAAGGTCAAAATGTAGACCAGCGCAAACAGCACAATCCAGATGATATCGACGAAGTGCCAGTAGATTTCTGCCATTTCTATGCCCGTGTGTTTGTGGTCGGAATAGTGACCCGGACGGCGCGATCGCCACAGCACACCCAAAATTAGCAGTAGCCCAATGAACACATGCAGCCCGTGAAAGCCAGTCATCAGGTAAAAGCAGTTGGCAAACACGTTGGTCGATAGCCCATAGCCCAGGTTCATGTATTCATACACCTGACCCAACAAGAAAATGGCTCCCATCAGCGCGGTGATGCCATACCACTTGCGCATTCCGGCCACGTCATTTTTCTTGATGGCAACGTCGCCCAAATGAATCACAAAACTGCTGGATACCAGAATCACCGTGTTGATACTGGGCAGCAGTAGCTCTACCTCAGTGCCTTCTGGAGGCCAAGCCGCCGCCGCCCCGCGAATGAGCAAATAGGCCGCAAAAAATCCGCCAAACATCAGCGATTCTGACACCAAAAAGGTTAGCAGACCCCAAACCCGCAGGTCAGGGTGCGCGTCATGGGTAATCATCGCCGGCGACAGGGTCGCTTCTACCGCAATTTCAGGAGAGTTGAGGGTTGAGCCTTGCATAAGCGAGGGGGGAGAAAGAGATGAAGGGATCAAAAATCAGGATGACAGATATAAAGATGACAGATATGAAGATGAGAGATATGAAGATGAGAGATGCACAGCCAAGCCGAACATCCCTCATGCTTCATCCTTTAACGTCTGCGGTAACGTCTGTGGTTTCTGGAACATAGTTGCCGCCGTAGGCATAGGGACCATGGGTGACAACGGGTAAAACTTCCCAGTTTTCTACAATCGGCGGTGAGGCGGTTGTCCACTCCAGCGTTAGGGCATTCCAGGGGTTATCGCTGGCTTTTTCACCGTGGCTCCAGCTCCAAATCACATTGATCATGAACGGGATCACAGAGGCGGCCAGGAAAAATGCGCCAAAGGTGCAGAGTTGGTTAATGGCAGTGAACTGGGGATCGTACATGGCCACCCGGCGAGGCATGCCTTGAATCCCTAAGGTGTGCATGGGCAGGAAGGTGAGATTGGTGCCAATGAAGGTCATGACGAAGTGGACTTTGCCCCAGGTCTCATTCATCATCCGCCCGGTCATTTTGGGGAACCAGTGGTAAATGGCCGCGTAGATGCCAAATACGGAGCCGCCAAATAGCACGTAGTGGAAGTGCGCCACGATGTAGTAGCTGTCGTGGACATGCACATCAAACGGCACGGCACCTAGGGTGACGCCGCTCAATCCGCCTAGCACAAACATCGACAGCAGCCCCACCGCAAACAGCATGGCGCTGGTGAAACGGATTTTGCCGCCCCAAAGGGTTGCCACCCAGCTAAAGATTTTGACGCCTGTGGGCACGGCCACAATGAGGGTCGAGATGGTAAAAAACAGGCGCATCCAGGGAGGTGTGCCGCTGGTAAACATATGGTGCACCCAAACAAACAGCCCGACTAGGCAAATAGCCAAGCTGGAAAAGGCGATCGCCTTATAGCCAAAAATGGGTTTACGCGCATGCACCGGGATAATTTCTGACATCACGCCAAACACGGGCAAAATCATCAAATACACCGCTGGATGCGAGTAAAACCAGAATAGATGCTGGTAGATGATGACATTGCCGCCTTCATCGGGTTTATAGAAGGAGGTGCCGAAGTTGATATCAAACAGTAGCAGCACCAAACCCGCTGCCAACACAGGTGTAGACAGCAGCGCCAGGGCTGATGTGGCCAAAATTGCCCAACAGAACAGCGGCATCTGATCCCATTTGAGGCTGGGTACCCGCATCAGCAAGATGGTCACGATGAAATTGAGCGCTCCCAAAATCGAGGAGCTGCCGACAAAGATGATCGCCAGAATCCACATCGACTGTGCGGTATTGGCGGTGATTTCGCTCAGAGGCGGGTACGAGGTCCAGCCCGACTGGGCACCGCCAAAGAAGAAGCTGCCCAACAGCAGCGCCCCAGCCGGAGGGTTGAGCCAGAAGGCGATCGCATTGAGCTTGGGGAAGGCCATATCCCGTGCCCCAATCATCAGCGGGATCAGGTAATTGCCAAACCCGCCAATGGCAGCAGGCACAATCCACAAGAAGATCATGATCGTGCCGTGATTGGTCAAAAATGCGTTGTAAAGGCTTGGATCAATAAAGTCGGGGTTGGGCGTTGCCAGCTCAGTGCGCATTGCCACCGCCATCAGGCCGCCAATCAAATAGAAAATAAACGATGTGACCAGGTATTGAATCCCAATCACCTTGTGGTCTACGTTAAACGTGAAATAGTCGTACCACTTCCACGGCGCATGAGCGGGAAGATGCTCAACATGAATCGTGGAGGTTGTTTCGAGGGGAATTTGAGCTTGCGTCATAAACGAGAGAAGAAGCTATAGAGTGCAGGAGCCGAGGAATGTAGAGGTGCTAGGTGTAGGTCGGCAGCGTGTCAAGCTAGGCAGTTCATGCCGGGGATCACGCTAGTCCGCCACCATTGCAGGCATCATGGTGTGCTTGGTATGCAGATGCGATAATGCGTCTGCCTTGACATCTAGCTCTTTGGCGTAGGGCGTGAGGAACTCGGTATCGGTTAAGTTTGCCGGGTTGACCGCAACCACCGCGTTTGGAGTCTGCTGTTGCGCTACTTGGTTTTCGGTTAACCAGGTTTCGTACTCCTCTGGGCTATGAACAATCACCTGCGATCGCATACCACCGTGGTAGCTGCCGCACAGTTCTGCACAGACAATCGGGTAAGTCCCTATCTTACTGGCCTTAAACCGTAACCCCGTTTGTTGACCAGGCAGGGCGTCTTGCTTGAGACGAAACTGAGGAACCCAGAAGGAATGGATCACATCTTGAGCCACCAAGTTAACCTGCACATCCTGATTCACTGGAACATGCAGCTCACCCGTCGTAATGCCGCTATCGGGATAGTTAAAAATCCAGGCATACTGCATTCCAGTCACATTTACCACCACATCGGCCTGACCATTCGGGTCATCTGGGTTGGCTCCAAAGCCGTACTTAGGCGTAAAGGCAGGTTTAGCCGCGTCTGGGGCAGGCAGTAGTGGTACCATGTCGCCCGCCATAGGAGCCTCAGTCGCAGGCGCTTGCGCCACCACTGCCGACACATGGCTATGGGAAATCATGCTGTGGCTGCTGGGATCAAAGCCACCCATCTCCTGGAAAATCTGGACACTGTAAATGCCCAAACCAATCACCAGAATCGACGGGATAGCGGTCCAAAAAGCTTCTAGCGGCAGATTTCCGTCAACCGGAATGCCATCGGTATCGTCGCCCGCGCGGCGACGATATTTGACTAAGAAATATACGATCGCTCCCTCAACCACTAGGAACAGCGCTGTTGCGATCATCATCATCACATTGAACAACCCATCTACTAGGGCAGCTTGTTCCGACGCCTGTTCTGGCATCAAGCCGTGATTCTGACCAACCCAGAAACTGATCACGGTTACCAGAATGCCTGCGGTTAGGGTGAGGAGGGACGCTGGAATTTGTTTCATGAACTGTCTCAAGGGTGCGAAGTAAGCCGCCTCAGCGACTTACGGGTGTAGAAAATTTAATCTCAGGCAGAATTTATCTTTTTGCAGAAAGGCAATTTTGCAAAAAATCAAGTGAAGCATGAACGGGTGAATGGCATCATCAATAGCCTACCTTCTAATGTCTTACCACTTGAATCTGGGGAACCTGGCAAAACTTCTGATTTGTTTCACATAACGCTAGATAAGCAGTTGTTTTCTGCATAAAGAGTGACAAAACTCCATCAAAGATAGAGGTTTCCACAGCGGCAACGTTGCAATTTTTAACAATTCTGGTTAAGCATTCTTCATGGGATCTGAATGGTTATCTCCACCTCAGTAGGAGGATAAAATCCCACGCACGAGGGTGACTCATCGGCCTGAGCCTAACTTTCCCGCTGTAGATTCCGTCGTGCGGTAAGATTGTCTCTGCTGAAAGAGGGAGCAATTTGCCCTAATTTTATGGCGTTTGCATATGTAGTAGGTTTAGGAGCATCGGGAATTGCCGCTGCACGGTTGCTGAAACAGGAGGGTTGGCAGGTCACAGTCAGTGATGCCAATGATTCGGAAGCGCTGCGGCAGGTGCAACAAGACTTGGCGGCAGCAGGGATCACGGTGCTGTTGGGCGATCGCGTTGCCCCAGAGGCTGCAAAAATGCAGCGGATTGTGGTGAGTCCGGGAGTGCGGTGGGATCTGCTAGCCCTGTTGAAGGCGCGGGAGTTGGGCATTGAAACCATCGGCGAGATGGAGTTGGCATGGCGATCGCTCTCCAGTTCTCCCTGGATTGCTGTCACGGGCACGAACGGCAAAACGACAACGACCTCCTTGATTGCGGCCATCTTCCAGGCGGCTGGACTGGATGCTCCAGCCTGCGGAAATATTGGCTATGCCGCCTGTGAGGTGGCGCTGCGCGATCGCTCAACCCACGCCCCAGATTGGGTGATTGCCGAAATTAGCAGTTACCAAATCGAGGCGACTTCTACCCTTTCACCCAAAATTGGCATCTGGACTACGTTTACGCCCGACCACCTGAATCGGCACTACACCCTAGACAACTACTACGCCATCAAGGCCAAGCTGCTCAACCAGTCGGAGCAGCAAATCATGAATGGGGATGATCCCTACCTGCGGCAGCATGCCCTCAATCAATGGCCAGACGCCTGCTGGACGAGTGTGGCGGGCAAACAGCATCTGGCACATCCAGAGCGGGGAGCGTATTTAGAAGACGGTTGGGCTGTGTTTGGGGGCGATCGCATTGTGCCAGTGGCGGCGCTGCGCATGGTGGGACGTCATAATCATCAAAATTTGCTGATGGCGGTGGCGGCAGCGCGACTGGCCGGGATAGACCCGGAGGCGATCGCCCACGCCATTGCAGCGTTCCCCGGCGTGCCCCATCGGTTGGAGTATATTTGCACCTGGAACGGCATCGATTTGATCAACGATAGCAAAGCCACCAACTACGACGCGGCTCAGGTGGGGCTAGCCTCGGTGGCCGCTCCAGCCATTCTGATTGCGGGCGGTGAGCCAAAAGCGGGGGATGATACGAGCTGGCTGGCGACCATTCAGGCGAGGGCCGCAGCAGTTTTGCTGATTGGCAACGCCGCCGCCAGTTTTTCGCAACGGCTAGAGCAGGTTGGGTTCACCCAGTATGAGATCGTAGAGACAATGGAGCGGGCGGTGCCGCGAGGGGCAGAACTGGCTCAGCAGCTAGGAGCTAAGGTGGTACTGCTCTCTCCTGCCTGCGCCAGTTTTGACCAATATGCCAATTTTGAGCAGCGCGGTGACGATTTCCGTCAGCTTTGTAAACAGCTGTAGGGGCGCGATAGGAGGGCATAGCAGTGCTATGCCCCTACCAATTTTTATGGTGTGAGGGCATGGCAGGATAGGAGGGCATAGCAGGTAGAGACGGGCATAGCAGGTAGAGACGGGCATAGCAGTGCTATGCCCCTACCAATTTTTATGGTGTGAGGGCATAGCAGTGCTGTGCTTCTATTGTTTGAAGGCGTTCAATCCGGCGTATTGAGCGCGATCGCCCAGTTCTTCTTCAATGCGCAGCAGTTGGTTGTATTTAGACAGGCGTTCGCCGCGACAGGGCGCGCCGGTTTTAATTTGGCCGGCGTTGGTGGCCACTGCCAGGTCGGCGATGAAGTCGTCGGGGGTTTCACCCGAGCGGTGACTGATCATGACGGTATAGCCCGCCCCGCGTGACATGTCGATCGCACTGAGGGTTTCGGTGATGGTGCCAATCTGGTTGACCTTAATCAGGGTTGAGTTGCCGACGCCATCGGCGATCGCCTGCTTAATAATGCTGGGGTTGGTGACAAAGGCATCATCGCCCACCAAGCGAATCGTTTTGCCCAAGCGCTGGGTCAGCCGCTGCCAGCCCGCCCAGTCTTGCTCACCTAGCCCGTCTTCTAGCGACACAATCGGGAACTGCTCTACCCAGCTCGCCCACAGGTCGATCATGTCATCGCTGGTCTTGGTGCTTTGATCTGACTTGTTGAAAAAGTAGGTGCCGTCTTTTTGATACAGCTCGCTGGTAGCTGGGTCGAGGGCGATCGCCATCTCATCACCCGCCTTTAAACCGACTTTGGCGATCGCCTCCAAAATCACCTCAATCGCTTCGACATTTGCCTTCAAATTAGGGGCAAAACCGCCTTCATCGCCAATCCCTGTGGCATAGCCCTTTTGCTTCAGAATGGACTTGAGCGCGTGATAGGTTTCTGCACCCATTTCTAGCGCCGCTTTATAGGTCGGCGCACCCACCGGGGCAATCATAAATTCTTGAAAGTCTACGCTGTTGTCGGCATGGGCACCGCCGTTGAGCACGTTGAAGCAGGGCACGGGCAGCAGCACGGCTGCATCGCCGCCCAAATAGTAGTAAAGCGGCTGCTGGGCAGAGGCGGCTGCGGCGCGCGCGATCGCCATCGACACGCCCAAAATTGCGTTAGCGCCCAGGGTACTCTTGTACTCCGTGCCATCTAGCGCCAGCATTTTGTGATCGATCCCCGCCTGGTCAGCGGCATCGGCTCCTTTCAGCGCTGTTGCGATCGCCCCTTTGACATTGGCTACAGCTTTGAGCACACCTTTGCCGCCATAGCGGCTCTTGTCGCCATCGCGCAGTTCTAGGGCTTCTCGGATGCCCGTCGATGCCCCCGATGGCACAGCGGCGCGCCCCTTGCTGCCATCTTCTAACACCACGTCAACTTCAACGGTTGGGTTGCCCCGAGAGTCGAGAATTTCCCGAGCGTGGATGGATGCGATCGCCACCATAAAATTCAGTCCCCTTGTGCAAATGATGTACTGATTGCATTGAACCAGAAGCATCTTCCCATCATTCGGATGGTTTCGACTGTTTTAATCTGCACCTCTCAAAAAAAATGACGGCGCTATGGCACTGGGGGCATACCTCCTGTCCCGGTAATAGACGCAAGCCTTAGGGGATAACATTACTACTTCGAGCCACAGTTTGATGCAGCCCTGCCGCGTTTCGGTTGAGACTTTCGGCGGTTTCGGCCAACTGTTGCAGCTTGATGGCGTAGTCTTCGGCCTGTCGTTTATAGCCCACCTT
>CASBQJ010000386.1 GCA_949127705.1 Synechococcales cyanobacterium PMM_0085 | reverse complement strand
GGCTATCAGCCCCCGAGCGAAACCATTTATTTTCCCAGATGGTTTTCCTAACCATTGATTTACAGCGATCGCCCCTCAATTGTTGAGCCGAGAAGCCTCTAACATCAGCATTCTTGCCCTCAGACATGTAGAGCACATCCCTTTTTGGTTCAGGAGCGCTAAATTAGACATAAGCACTGACCCTCGATAGGTGATAGCCATGGATGTAAACGAATTAAACGCGATCGCCCAGTCAATGGTTGCCAACGGTAAGGGCATCTTAGCTGCCGATGAAAGCTTCAGCACTGCCAATAAGCGTTTTGAGAAGCTGGGTATTCCCCAAACCGAAGAGATGCGCCGCGCCTATCGGGAGATGCTGTTTACAGCAGCCGGTGTGGGGAAATTTTTTAGTGGCGTCATTTTATTTGATGAAACCATTCGTCAGTCTACGCAAGCTGGTGTTCCGTTCCCGCAGGTACTAGAAGAGGCAGGGATTATTCCGGGCATTAAGGTAGACTTGGGCGCAAAGCCGCTGGCTCTAACCCCAAAAGAGTTGATTACTGAAGGCTTAGATGGACTGCGCGATCGCCTGATTGAATACCACAAATTGGGTGCCCGGTTTGCTAAATGGCGCGCAGTGATTAGTATTGGCAATGACCGCACCCCGTCTCAACGGTGTATTGAAACCAATGCCCATGCCCTGGCGCGCTATGCCGCACTCTGTCAAGAAAATGGCATTGTCCCCATTGTTGAACCCGAGATTTTGATGGACGGCTACCATACCCTAGAGCGTAGTTTCGAGGTTCATCAAACCGTATTAAAAACCGTATTTCAGCAGCTCTATATCCAGGGTGTGGCATTAGATCAGATGATTCTGAAGCCGAGTATGGTGATTCCGGGTCAACAAAGTCCTGAGCAGGTCAGCGTAGAACAAGTCGCTCATGCCACAGTACGCTGCCTGCTAGATTGTGTGCCTGCTTCAGTCCCGGGCTGTGCGTTCTTATCGGGTGGCCAAGGTGATGAACAGGCCACAGCGCACCTGAATGCGATGAATGCGCTCTACTCAGGGAAACTGCCCTGGGCACTGACCTTTTCCTATGGTCGGGCACTTCAGCAAGCCGCTATGCAAACCTGGATGGGTCGAGCCGAGCAGGTGGCGGCGGCTCAGCGGATTCTATATCATCGCGCCGAATCTAACAGTATGGCAGCGTTGGGCCAGTATGCGGGAGGCTAGAGTAAGGGCATGGCAGTGCCGTGCCCCTACAGGAATCAATCCCTATCCGTTCACTATTTCGCCGCCATTGGGATGCAAAATTTGACCGGACATGTACGAAGAATCATTTGAAGCTAAAAATACATAGCTAGGCGCAACTTCTTCAGGCTGACCAGCTCGTTGCATGGGGACTTGAGCCCCAAAACTAGCTACTTTATCTTCAGAAAACGTAGATGGGATCAGCGGTGTCCAAATTGGCCCTGGAGCGACTCCATTCACCCGAATCTCCTGACTGATTAAGGCTTGAGAGAGCGATCGCGTGAATGCAACAATTGCCCCTTTGGTGGTGGAATAATCGAGCAGTTGAGCGCTACCTTTATAGGCCGTCACCGATGTCGAGTTAATGATCGCGCTACCTGCTTTCAGATGGGGCAAGGCAGCCTTGGTCAAATAAAACATGGAAAATATATTAGTGCGGAAGGTTCTCTCTAGCTGTTCTGCACTAATCTGCTCAATGCTTTCTTGAGGATGTTGTTCAGCGGCATTATTGACTAAAATATCTAACCGTCCTAGCTCGTCCACGGTTTGTTGGACGGCTTGCTGACAAAACTGCTCGTCCCCAATGTCACCCGCTAGCGCTAAACACCGTTGACCGATTTGCTCCACTAAAGACTTGGTATGGTCAGCATCGGTGTGCTCATTCAGATAGACGATGGCGACACTGGCTCCTTCTTTAGCGTAGGCGATCGCTACAGCTCGCCCAATGCCGCTGTCTCCTCCCGTAATTAAGGCAACTTTGCCTTTCAGCTTATCGCTACCTTGATAGTGATGGTTTTCAGATTGGGGTAGCGGCTTCATTTCAGATTCAAGCCCTGGGCGCTGGGATTGATGCTGCTTTGGTTGCAGATTTTGGGTTTGGCTATTTGACATGGCTCTCTCCTGTTGCTGTAAATGTCCAATCCTGACATGGTCAAATTGGGTTCCCACAGACGGTAGGAATGAGTTGAATATAGCATCACGCCATAAAAACTTAGATTCAAATAGCATTTTTATGTCTAAAGATACAGCTAATTCAAGTAAAAAATAAAACTGAATTTAGATAGCCTATAAAACAAATCAGCATCTCGACTAGACTTTATCTCTCTAAATTAAAGACTTAAGTTTTATTGCTTAATTAAATTGTTTTAATCAGCGTATTTATCAAGTAAACCTAACAGATTGAGCAACTATACCCAGAGTATGAGGCGAAACAATGATGCTTATTTCATGTGACAGAGGTAGAGCAGATAGGGCTGTCTTAGGATGAAGAGGAGGGAATAACACTTGTAATAGTTGAGTGAGGTTCTAAGGCATGAGCAACAATTCAACGCCTCGGCCACCAGAGGACGTGATTCAGCCGATGGCTCCAGAAGAGGTTGATCAAGAGCAGAAACGAGCGCAAAGAGCAGACCTAGAACGATCGGGAAAACGATTGACTGTTAATCCGGGCGATCGCATTGATGATTCTAAGACGCTTGAAGAAAAGGCCAAACAGGTAGCAGTAGATGCACCTGATATTACGGGAGAGCACATTGTAGTCCCGGCATATTTTGTGGTGGATATGCCAGATGGCTCTCAGAAGGCACTTCATCACGTTAAAGATGCTGAAGCGATTTCTGACGTAATTCGGCAAGCCCGAGTAGATGAAAATGGCGATCGCCTCTGGTAACAAAGCATCTAGTGACAAAGGACGATAGAGCGCAGTAGAGATGGGTTGCTGGCGTTAAGGCGTACGTAATCTATGAACAGTTTAATCACAAAACAAACATCAGATCTGACGATCTACCTAGGAGTTACGCAATGTTTTTTCACAAAAAAGAAACGATTCATTCTGTCACCGTGAATGAGCCAAATCCAAAGTTTGCTCAACTGTTGTTAGAACAGTTTGGGGGAGCCACAGGAGAACTATCTGCGGCATTGCAGTATTGGGTGCAATCCTTCCACATTGAGCATGCTGGCATTCGCGATATGCTACAAGACATTGCGATTGAGGAATTCGGCCACTTGGAAATGGTGGGCAAGCTGATTGAATCTCATACCAAAAATGTAGATCAAACTGACGCCTACAAGAGCAGTTTGTTTGC
>CASBQJ010000385.1 GCA_949127705.1 Synechococcales cyanobacterium PMM_0085 | reverse complement strand
GAAATTTATATGGGTAGTGCCGACTGGATGCCGCGCAACCTCGATCGTCGCGTAGAAGCCGTTACCCCTGTAGAAGACCCGGCTTTAATCCAAGAGCTGAAAGATATTCTGGCGATCTTCCTAGCCGATAACCGCCAAGCCTGGGAGCTACAGGCCGATGGCACCTATATTCAACGCCATCCGGGTATTGATGAACCGATCCAAAGCGCACAAGAGATCTTGACGCGTCGGGCGTTGCAGGAAACCTCCGTTTGATCCATCAGCTGATCAATCTTGTTTCTAGGCGTTGTCTTTCCAGGCTTTGTCTAGACAGGCAATCTTGGACACTCTGCCTCCTGCAATTGAGTGGCAGCATTCCCAGGTAGAGCCTAGAAACGAGTGCTGATCATCTCTCACTTTGGAGTGATTAAATGCCAGTAATTGCAGACTAAAGTTGGGATGACAGGGAGATATGTATAGCAAGTTTCCAGTCGCGAACGGTGCAGGACATTGACAGAGTCTTGTGTTTTCTAGAGTCTAGCCAAGGCGGCTCTGCCGCATTCAAGTGGGAAATCCTGCTTGCGAATGGGACAGACTAATAGGATAAATAAATCTGTAGGTCATGTCGGTCTAACGATCAAAATCACCAGCCAACATATCCACATCTGACAAAAACGATTATGTCCACTGAATCAACCATCCACCATTGCCAGCGCTCGGGTTCTGCTCTACGTAACCCCTCCTTCCATCAGTTTCTCAGTCTTCTGCGTCGCACAGTGCTTACGAGCTTCTTGGTAGGTTTGATCTCACTATCAGGGCTGTTTCTTGATCCAGCTCTAGCTGTGCCCACTGCTGCAGATGCGATGCCGCAAGGGACTGCTTTACAAGATGTGAATTCTACAGCTAAAAGCGATCGCACGAGCGCTGTACTGGCTTGTTTACCGAAGCAGCTCAGTCAGCCAGACCTCAAGCGCACGTTGAGCGAAATGGGTAACGATCAGCTGGAGCGCATCTTCAACCTGAAGACTAATCCTAAGCTGAGTCAGGCAGAAACCGAGTTGAAAGACTGCCTGAATCGCAAGGGATTTGCCAGTTAATTCAGCATGGTTGTAATGTGCAAACCTAATTCCTAATCAGTTAGCGTGTCAGCATCTGGCGTTTTTAGCCACATTTCCCTAATATCAAGGCAATGTTGATACAGGGTTATGCCATGCTTGAATCGCCCCTGGGCTGGGTTTTGCTGTTTTTGGTGGGCACCGTTACCGGAACACTGTCGGGGTTGTTAGGCATTGGCGGCGGCTTGCTGATGGTGCCAATTTTGACGCTGTTTGGCTTGCCGTTGGTGCAAGCTACGGCCACCAGCTTAATTGGGGTGCTGCTGAGTGCGCTGTCGGGCAGTGTCCAAAATCTGCGCACCCGTAGTTTGAACTGGCGGGTATCGGGGCTATTGGCACTGTTTGGCATTTTTACTGCCCAGGTTGGCGCATGGTGGGGCGATCGCCTCCCCGATGCCTGGTTAGCCCTTGCCTTTGCCGCGCTGCTGTTGCTTACCATCTACCTGATGAACTTACGCCGCCAGTTGCAGCAGCGAGAAGCCTTAACCCTGAACCGTCCGGCAGTGGCACCCGCTAGTCCTGCGCCTGCGCCAACACCGCCCCTTCAGCTTCCATCTATTGCTGGGATTGGCCTATTGGCGGGGGTGTTGTCGGGGCTGTTTGGCGTTGGCGGTGGAGTGGTAATGGTGCCGCTGCAAACGCTATTTTTGAGGGAAACGATTAAGTCGGCGGTGCGCACCAGTCTAGGTGCAATCGTGCCGATCGCCATTTCTGGGTTGGCGCAACATGCCTGGAATGGGAATGTGCTGTGGATACCAGGACTGTGTTTGGGGCTAGGCGGCATTTTTGGGGCGCAGGCCGGCACCCGTCTATTGCCTAAACTTTCTGATGGCACCGTTAATCAACTATTTCGCCTCTTTCTAGTTGCCCTAGCGGTTTATATGGCGATTCGCGGTGTCCAAGGTCTGCAACGATAAATGCCTAGTCGCTGGCTTCTTGCCTGCTTGAGCTAGAGACTCCGCCTCAAGGTCTACCAGAGCCATTACTCAGCATTAACAATCCGCCTCAAATACTCTTGCTCGGTCATCATGTCGTAGACGCTTTCTACATGGTCGAGGAATACCTGGCCGTTGAGGTGGTCAAACTCGTGTTGGAAGATGCGGGCGACGAAATCGGTGAATACCTGGCGTTGCAGGTTGCCGTGGCGATCGCAGTATTCTACCTCCACCTCGCGATAGCGCGGCACCAGACCCCGAATGCCGGGGATGCTGAGGCACCCTTCCCAATCCTTTACCCGCATATCTGAATGGCTAATCAAGTGCGGGTTGAGCAGGGCAATTGGCTCCATGCTGGGGGCGTGAGGGTACCGGGCATTGGGGTAGGAGGCTATTACTAATAGCTGATGGGAACTAGCTACCTGTGGCGCGGCAATGCCAACGCCTTTGGACTGATAGAGGGTGTTGAGCAAGTCATCGATGAGGGTTTGCACCCAGGGAGCCTGCACATCTTGAATCGGTTCAGCAGCTTGCCGCAGCACCGGGTCACCAAGTTGGGCGATCGCTAAAGGGGTTGCCATGGGGTTAAGAGATTATTTAGGTCTGTGATTTAGCTATTTTAGCTTCCATATTCCGCCCTTTCCACTGTCACAGGCGGATTAAACACACGCTTCAACTCAGCCAGTAATCCTGCCGACAGTTGGAGCTAAAGCATTGAAGAATACGACGACGCCCATCGGTCAGATTCACCACGTACTGGATGCCGTTGAGCATCTTCGCTTTGATGGAGCGACCCAACAGATTCACCTTTCGTTCGCGTAGCTGTCCGTAGGACAATCGAACGAGAATTTGGCAAGGGAGATGAAACGATTAATGCTCATATCCCTAAAAATATGACATTGGATATCCAATTCAATCTCAAATATCTGGGAGAAGCGGTTAAAGCG
>CASBQJ010000384.1 GCA_949127705.1 Synechococcales cyanobacterium PMM_0085 | reverse complement strand
GTGCGATGCAGCGATCCATTCATTTGTAGGCATTTCGCTTTGAGCGTATCTCCATTGTCGATTTCAATAGTGGTGCAGCTAGTGGCATAGGTGCTCTCTGACAGCCATTGGGCAGAGGCAGAAAGCATCGGAATCATAGCAAGCGTTGCGCTACAAACGGCTAATATAAAAAAGCGCGTCAGTGGTTTTGCTGTAGATATAAAAGGCATAATGCGTGGTTATTTGGGTTTTAGTAGTAGATAACATGTAAGTTTAGGCGGCCTTTCCACAGGCAGAAAAACAATTGAAGATCGCCCTAATTGGAATCAATTTTCTGGCAAGTTGCTGAGGCAAACTACGGCAAAGACCCCGCTCGATCGAATGGATAGAATCTTTTGTTAACTCTGCCAATAATTGTCTCCAGCGGGACATATCCCCAAAGGTGACTATCAAAACTATTGTTGCGGTTATCGCCTAACACAAAGTAAGCGTTAGCTGGAACAGTTTCTGGTTCCCATTGATAGGTGGGTGGCTCATTAATATAAGGTTCAGTCAGCGGTTGATTGTTGATGAAGACTTTGCCAGCGTTTACTTCGACTGTCTCTCCAGGTAATCCAATAATTTGTTGCAGCAATGCCTCCGTTAATGCAGGATTGGTCTGACGCAAACTCCGGCTCGGCATAAAAATAATGATGTCTTGGCGTTGCGGTTGACCATGACGGTAGCTAACTTTTCGACAAGGACGCGATCGCTCCTCTCAAATCGCCCATATCGCTGATCAGTAGCCAGAATCCACCCATCAACAAGCCTAGAAAATCCGAGAGAAATAACCAACCACTCGATTGAGGACATTTCGTAAACGTGAACATCCCTGCTATATATAGAACCCATCAGCGTTGCCAAACTTGTACTTTTGCGCCCATGCCCTCGCTCACAATAAATTGATTGTTGGGACTAAAGGCTAGCCAGCTGATCTGGGGTAGCTCTGTGATCTGTTGTTTGGTCTGAATATTCCACATCACCATTCCTGGTGTCGATTCAGGTTCAGCCGATGGCAAGGTGTTAGGCATCTGCATGAAAACTGGCGCAGGAGCCGCTAACATCTGACCATCTGGGCTAAACGCTAACCAATGGATGCCATTCAACACTGTAGTTGCCGGCGCGGGGTCGGCGGTGGTGAACGTATGGCTCAACTGATAGGTTTGCAGATCCCACAGTCGAACGGTGTGATCAGCACTGCTAGTGGCTAATGTTTGAGCGTATGGGCTAAATGCGATCGCCCGTACGTCTTGGCGATGACCTCGCAGCGTAATAATTCGATAGCCTCGATCGGCATTCCAGAGTTTGATACTGTAGTCAGCATCTGCTGCCGCTAGCAGGGTGCCATCAGGACTAAACGCTATAGTGAGAGGGCTTTGTGGGGTCGTTGCCTGCCTTGTTTCCTGACGGTTGACCAGCGTCTGAATTCTTTGTCCGGTTAAGACATTCCACAGTTGAATGGTGGACTGCGTTGCCACTGCCAGCCGCTGACCATTGGGACTGAGTTGAAAGGTCTGCAACTCACCGTCAGATGGCTGAAGCGCCATCGTTCTCAACAGTGATCCGGTTTGCAGATTCCAGACTTTGACGGTTTGATCGGCACTGCCGCTAATTAACCGTTGTCCATCGGGGCTAATGGCGATCGCGTTGATCTCGGCTTGATGGCCTGAAAGTCGGCGGACGGCTGCACCAGTTGCTACACTCCAAAGGCGAATCGTGCCATCAGACATCCCTGCTGCTATCTGCTCGCTATCGGGTGAAAATGCGACAACCCTTGCATCGGCATTTTCGGCTCTAGAGCGGTCGAGTAATGTGGCAATACGTTGACCCTGTGGGAGATTCCAGAGTTCTAGCGGATTTTTGCTGAAACTGGCTCTGCAAGGGGGAGACGCGGCATCACCCAGGCGATCGCCACTAACGGCTAACATCTGGCTGTTAGGACTGATCGCCTGCACCTTAATCTGGGCTGGACAATCATCGCCGACAAGCATGGTGAGATCAATCTGGTGATGCAATCGTAGGGTGTTCCAGGGGGCACCCACAATCGGAGGTGTATTGAGAGAAATGTGGACGCGGTTCAAAAAAGTTGGGATCACTTGGTAAAATCGACGACCCAGCAGAAACATGGCATCGATTGTGCCGGAACCACCTGCTCCTAGGATGCCAGAGATGGTGTCATCGTTCACTCCCAGCCAGGGCAAATGACCCATCGGGGCTTGCAATGAGTAGGTCAAGTCGCGTTCAAACAGCCAGCCAGAGCCGTAAAAGTTATAGCTCTCATCAGTATGTAGATCAGGGTTGTGCGCCCAGCCAACGCGATCGCGAAATGCATCGACTGCCGCTGCTTCATTGTTGGGATGTTGGGCGATCGCCTCTTGCCAGATTCGAGACTGCACACTGAACCCAAATCGACCATGACTGGCTTCAAGCCAAGCCTGATCAATCGCCTGAATTAGGTTGATCGAAGTCACACTATTAGGCGAGGCTCCCCACAGGTCAACCGCTGGAGCGAGGAGACGGCGAGTTTCGCGATCGGCAGCAGCCCAGTTTTTGGCGTTCAACAATTGGCGAAGAGTCGCTAACTGTGACGTTAGTTCTTGGGATGTGATTGGATTTGCTACCTGTGCATCTAGTGCTTGTGCAGGTGCTTGTGCAACAGGCAATGCTGCGGCACAAGGTGCTAAAACTGCTGTTAGGAGAAGGCTTGAACCTAAGAATAGTCCAGATATTCTTCCAGCTATTTTAATGTTGAATGGAACGTAGTACATAAAGATATAAAACCGTAGAATTAAGGTAAAGAATTCAGGTGTGATTGTAATGTTAGGCAATCACACTAAGCGCTCGGTGGCTCAGGCTAGCTTGGCCGTTTAAGCGGGCTATTTGGAGGCAGCCCTGATTTTTTTGAACGTATTTGCCTCAAATTAAATTAAAGACATTGTCAACCTGAACACCAATATATTGGCCTTGAATGATTCAATCTAATTGACGCTCGTCCCAACCGAGTATGATGCCAATCATCTTGTTAGTTGATGATCGAGTGCCGATGTAGCAGCTTTCGGATGAATGAAGTACAGCACACTTTCAGAACAAGGGGCTTAAGCCCCTTGCCTGTACTGCACCGAAACGCTCTATGCGCTAAATCACTTGACTATTGCTGCCAACCACTCAACCGATTGCGCCATCACGCATAACATTCACTGTTCTAGGCAGCGCTTAACGAGACCAGAGAAAACTTGCAGTTTAAAGATGCCTAACCTGCTCCCGTGAGACTCCCGTATGTTTCTGGAACGTTAGGATCCCCCTCCAGCAGTCGGAAAGTTCCGGGTATCCTTCCCGTTGTAGGGCTGATTTCCTCCTGATAGCGACCAAAGTTGTAGCCATATAGTTTTCCATTGTCAGAGGCTAAACCATCATAGGTTCCACCAAGGGGAAAAGTTTGAACATCGCCCGCTAAGCTAATCGAGTATCCTCCACCGATAAAACGTCCTGAAGTCGGGTCATAAACAATATCTCGGACTCCCACCAGTGTTGGTGTTGAACCACTGGAATAAACGGTTGTAGTTGTGCCTGTGTTGCGATCGATCGAAAAGAACCCCAGTGATCCAGACGGCTCATTGCCAACACCGTAGAGATCGCCAGATGGGGTAATCCCTAATCCGTAAACCTTATAGCCAGATAAGTTGCCGACCAAGGTGGGG
>CASBQJ010000383.1 GCA_949127705.1 Synechococcales cyanobacterium PMM_0085 | reverse complement strand
CCCATAGAAGGCTGGCAGGTCTACAGCGTCGCCCCAGTCTGTATGAGCCGACGCGAGGGGAGCGACAGACGGCAGCGGCAGCGGCGACTCGATGGCGGAGATGAGGGGGACAACGGTGAGGGTTTGGAGCGCCGTGGCATGAGGAGAGCTGCCGACTGCGGTGAGCACACCGGCAGGGTGCGGCGGGCTGTAGTGCGGGTTTAGCGGCTGGGAGCGGCTGGCATTGGGGGCGTTAGCTTGCCTGCGCAGATCGCCTATCGCCGCTTGCCGTCGCAGTACAGACTGGAGGTTTGTCTTCGTTACCTTTTGATCAAATACCTGGGACAGCAGTTGCCATAGCTGGGAGCCAGTTTGCTTAACATAGCCCAGTTCATACCCCGAACAACGGGCAATTTCTCCGTAAGACTGCTCGTTCCAGGCATAGCAAAACACAGCCTTTTGCAGCTTGTTGAGGTGATTGTCACAGAGGGCTAGTTCGACAATGGCTAGGGCGTCTTCAGAGTTCATAGTGAACCCGCTTGCTCTATTGGTTAGAGCAGTATCCTACCGATTTACCCACCCTCTCTTTGTGACTTAGACAACATTATCTATCTGACTGGATATTACTTTTGTCGAACCTTTCTCGCACTTTTGCGCCCCCCAAGTCAAGTCTGCGTCTGATACGCTTTGGACTAATCGTTTGGCTGTGATTGTGTCGCAAGGGAGTTGCCAACGTGAGCAACAGAAGGTTTCTAAATCTGTCTCGTCGTCAGGTCGTTCGTGGTCTTTTAGCAACAACTGCATTTGGGTTGACCGCCAAGTTGGGAACGGGATGCAGCCCGTCTGGGTCTGGAGGGTCGGGCACAGAATCGACGGCTGAGGGTGCTAAGCCCGCAGACGGCGAACCGCTGACCATTGGGTTTATTTACGTGGGTCCTAAAGATGACTACGGCTACAACCAGGCGCACGCTGAGGGTGCTAAAGGAATGGCCGCTAAGTTTTCGTGGGTGAAGCTAGTCGAAGAGGCGAATGTGCCAGAAACGACTGCTGTGGCCGAGTCCATGCGTAGCATGATCGACATTGATGGCGCTAAGGTGCTGTTTCCCACCTCGTTTGGCTACTTCGACCCGCATATTCTAAAGCTGGCAGAAGAGTTTCCCGACGTGCAGTTCTTCCATGCCGGGGGTCTCTACCAGGAAGGCAAAACTCCCAAGAATATCGGGAGCTATTTTGGCTACATCGACGAAGCACAGTATGTGGCAGGCGTCGTGGCTGCGTTGACCTCTAAGAGCGGCAAGCTGGGGTTTGTCGGTGCCAAGCCGATTCCTCAGGTGTTGCGCAACGTCAATAGCTACACCCTAGGCGCTCGCAGTGTGAGACCCGATGCCACCACCCAGGTGGTATTTACCGGCAACTGGGCAGAGCCAATTAAGGAAGCAGAAGCCGCCAACAGCATGGCAGACCAGGGCATTGACGTGATCACCTGTCACGTAGACAGCCCCAAAGTGGTGATGGAAACGGCAGAAAAACGCGGCATTTACTGCACGGGCTATCATGCCAACCAGGCGGCGCTAGCTCCCAAGGGCTACCTCACCGGAGCCGAGTGGGATTGGACTAATATCTACTCCAAAATTGCCGAAGAAGTCCACTCCGGCAAGTCGTTGCAAGATGGCACGATTGAGCACATCCTGCGCGGCGGGCTGAAGGACGGATTCTGTAAGCTGTCTGACTATGGGCCTGCTGTGAGTGAAGACACCAAAAAGGCGGCAGAGGCCGCTAAAGCCGGACTAATCGACGGCAGTTTGGTGATCTACACGGGTGAAGTCAAAGACAATAAGGGCGGTGTAGTCGTCAAAGCTGGCGAATCGTTGCCCCAGAAAGAACCCAAGTTAGAAGGGATGGATTACCTGGTAGAAGGCGTTCTGGGTTCCGTCGGCGGCTAGATCCGGTTCTCACGGTCGTAGAGACGCGATGCATCGCGTCTCTACACATCTATCGTGTTTCTGCTGTCGCAGGCCGCACGCACATAACTTTCACATAACTTTCACACCCGCAACGTCAACGTTCTTAGGCAGCTTTAAAACAAGCCCTACCCCTCACTGCTTATGTCTAGATCTCAAGCTTGGCGGCGATCGCTGGAATCGTTTGTGCTTCCCTTTGGTGCCATTTTGGCAGGGCTGGTGCTGTTTGGGGTGTTCTGTGCCCTAGTGGGAACCAATCCCTTTGGTGTGTATGCATCGATCTGGAAGTCGGCCTTTGGCAGTGCCAGCACATTTCAAAATACATTAATTCGAGCTGCTCCGCTGATGCTATCAGCCCTCTGTACGGCGTTACCCGCTCGGCTAGGGTTGGTGATTATTGGTAACGAGGGAGCGTTAGTCGTGGGCGGGGTGGCCGCTGTTTCGGCCGGGTTGGCGATGGGTCTGGCATTCCCGCCATTTGTGGTGCAGGTAGGGATGGCGATCGCCGGCATGGTTGCCGGTGGCATCTGGATTGGGGCAGCGGGCTGGCTCAGGCACTACCGCGCCGTCAATGAGACGATTAGCAGCTTGCTGTTGAACTATGTGGCGATCGCCCTACTGAACCACTTGGTCGGTGGCCCCATGCGCGACCCCAGTTCGCTCAACAAGCCATCCACCTATCCGCTGGCCGAAATCAACATGCTGACCAGCATTCCGGGCACCCGCGTCCACTGGGGCTTAGTCTACGGGCTAGTCGCCTGCGTCATCGCCTACTTCTTAATGCAGCGCACCACCTTTGGCTTCGCCGCTCGCACCGCTGGTGGCAACATCCGCGCTGCCAAAATTGCCGGACTGCCCGTCGGCAAACTCACCGTGATTATCTGTTTTCTAGCCGGCTCCTGCGCCGGGTTGGCAGGCATGGTAGAAGTGGCTGCCGTTCAAGGCGCGGCCAATGAATCGCTCAATGTTGGCTATGGCTATGGCGGTATCTTGGTTGCGTTTGCTGCCCGCCACAACCCGCTCGCCGCCGTGTTCATGTCATTGCTCGTCGGTGGCATCCTGGCTAGCGGCGGCATTCTCCAGCGGGCGCACGGCCTCCCCGACTCTACAGTATTGATTTTTCAAGGACTCGTCTTCCTGGTCGTGCTGTTCAGCGATTCCCTTTACGGCAGATTCGACTTCTTCAAAGAGAAACCCGTCGTTGTGGCCCCACCGTCCCCGCCACCTAGCCCTGGGCAAGAACCAGTTGTGTTGGGGTAAAGCGAAGGATGAAGCTGGACTCTCAGGATCATGAATTTATTAGTATGCAATCCCCTGGGTAGGAACCTGGCCCTGCCATGTCCTCACAGGTGCGTCAATTTTGCAGGTTATTTTCTAAATTTCCACGGAGTATAGACATGGCAGCAGAAGCGGTACAGGCAATTGGATGGTGGGGGGTGCCTCTGGCCATTATTGCGGGAACAATGCGCGGGGGCACGCCTTTTCTGTTTGTCAGTTTGGGTGAGTGCCTGACGGAAAAAAGCGGCAAAATCAATCTAGGTTTGGAAGGAACGCTGCTGACGGGGGCAATGGCGGCCTATGGTACCTCTTATTTGACAGGTTCGCCCTGGCTAGGGGTACTGGCGGCTGGCGTGGCCGGGGCGCTGCTGGGCTGCATCCACGGCTGGCTATCACAACAGCTGCGCGTCAATGATGTGGCGGTGGGGATCGCCATGATTATCTTTGGTAGCGGGGTGGCTTTCTTTTTTGGCAAGCCGTTCATTCAGCCCAAAGCGCCTCAGCTACCCACCATTGATCTGGGCGGCTGGAGCGATACGCCAGCGCTTCAGGCGGCGCTGCAAATCAGCCCGCTGTTTTTAATTGGGTTGGCGATCGCCCCCCTGATGGCGTGGTTCTTCAAATCGACCCGCTGGGGCTTGTTCATTCGCGCTGTCGGCGATAGCCCCGAAGCCGCCCGCGCCATGGGCGTTTCTATTTTCAAAGTGCGGATGCTCAGCGTCGTTGCTGGCAGCTTTTTGGCAGGTATCGGCGGCGCAGCCCTGTCGCTCTACTACCCCGGCCTCTGGACCGAGCGGATCTCTAGCGGCCAGGGTCTAATGGCCGTCGCCCTGGTAATTTTTGCCCGCTGGAACCCGATCGCCTGTCTCTGGGCATCGTTACTATTTGGCGGTGCCCAAGCCATCGGCCCTGCCCTGCAATCGATCGGCATCGAAGACGGCTATTACCT
>CASBQJ010000382.1 GCA_949127705.1 Synechococcales cyanobacterium PMM_0085 | reverse complement strand
ATGGAAACCAGCCAAAGTAGGCTTTGCGGGAGCGATCGCTCGCCTTAAACGCGGCTCGAATTGAGGGGATCAAATCAACTGTCGTTAAGGCGCGGGGGCGAAAAAACAGCGCAAATAGCGCCACCCGTTGCCATCCTTTGCGGCGGGTTTCTGGTGTGTCTGCTACGCTATCGCTGCCGTCTTCTTTGGCGTGATAGAGCAGCGGGTACGGATCGAACTGCACAATGGCAGGTGGCTCTTCGGGCACCGAAACCAGGGTATCGGTGACCAAAAGGGTGTGCGATCGCCGATGAAAAAACGCCACTTCTGCAAACCGCCCTAGCCCCAAATGCACTGGGCCTAAGATGGCGTAGTCAAACTCGCTGGCAAACGGCGCATCCTGGGAATTGGGGGGCAAGATGTGAGTCCGGTCCGATGGGAACCCCAGCCAGCTCAAGGGCAAATTCAGCGGGAAACTCCACTGGTGAGGTGCCACAAACACCTGCGCACTCGGGAAACACCGGGCAAACGGTCCCACAAACACCTTATGCTCTAGGCCAGAAATCGTCGGCAAGATGATGTATTTCACCTCGCCATGCGCCGCGACCAATGCGTTCATTAGCCCGATACATTCTGGCGTGGGAGCCACCGGCGCATAGACCAATAGCCCTCCCGCCTCCAGCTTCACCACCGTCATCCGAATCGGCACTACAACATAAAAAATGCCCTGCACTTGGTCAATGGTCCACACCCTGTTGGGCACCACTTCAGTCAGAAGCGATCGCCGCTTACCGTATGGATAAATTGGCAGCGCCAACCAAAATTTCCATGACCAATCGCCTGGTCTCTCTATCTGCTGTCCCTGTGTGTTATGCCCGTTCATGTCTGTCAAACTCAGCCGTCAGCCAGCCGCCGACCCGCTAATCAGTCCCCGCTAATCAGTCAATGTGTATGTTCTAGTCTCTCATGGCAGAGAGCGATCGCCCTTAGCCTCCATCCCCCTCTAGAGTTGATATGCTGAATAGTGTGCCAAAATAGCCCGTTGTCAACTCTGACGCCTCTTTGCCTTGAGCTACTATCATCAACAGTCCAACGCGTTCCCGGCGGCCTACCTCACCGACTTACGGGGAGAAGTGTTGGCCTGTCCCTATTTTTCAGTCAATAACTTGAACCGTGATTTTGTCGGTACCAAGGGATTCTCAGTCGTATTTCGACGCTCTGGAGTCAGCGAAGTAGAACGGCAGTTTCCCTTTTTCAAGCCCTACCTCGATCGAGCACTGCACGCATCCTGCAATGCCTTTTACCTCAACCCATTACTGCTGCAAGCAGGTTCCCGCGTCGATCCCCATATCGATCGTTCCCTGCGTTCCTATTGCAAAACTGTAGAACCGCCCGCTTGGGTGAGTGTGCTCTACGTCCAGGTGCCGTCGGACTTGCGGGGAGGAGAATTAGTGCTGCGTCGGCACAAACAGCAGGTCGGGCAGATCAAGCCCACCGTCAACACACTGGTCTATTTTCAGGGCGACCTGACGCATGCGGTCAACGCCGTACAAGCGACAGGCACTCGGCTGAGTTTGGTCTGTGAACAATACAGCCTCAGCGATGCCGAATTAGACGACATTCCAGAGTTCACAGTGGAATCTAGAGCGGTAAAGGCCAAAGTGTCGGCCAAGGCAAAATCTGGCCGGGTAGCCCAAAAAAATTAGGCTCTCTACTTTAGGTTGAGCAAGCCTTCTTCTTTCAGCTTTGGATCAAATCGAATTGGCATTTCTACGCCTCGGGTTTTGAGCGCGTCTAGCACCTCTGCCTCGACTCGGCGAGCGAGCTGCTTTAAAGTTTTAATGCGACCCGCGTCGTCGCTACTGGTATAGGTATCTTGTTCAGCTGGAGTCATCCGAGTTTTGGCATCAATTGGCTGGCTCCAAAGGGTCTCGTCAGCTCCATTCCCTGAGGGTAGAGCGCCATTTTCGGTGACCCACGCGGTGCGCATACTTTCTAGTAGGGTGCGGCTAGGGCGATCGATGGTTTGCACTTTAATCCAATAGCAGTGCTGCGGTTGCCGCACTAGGTGCTGTTTGAGGCTGAGTGATACATCGCGAGAGTAGCCGATATATCGCAAGGTCTGATCCCCATCAAAGATGGCATATACACCCACCTTGCCATCAAACCGATCGCTCATCATGCCATTTTCGTCTAGGTAAGGCAGCAATTCTAAATTAACAAGGCGCGGGATCGCGAGGTCAGGAGTCATGGGCTATGAGGCGTTAGGTAGGACTGTGGGTAGCGGTAGAGCTGTGGGCAGGAACATTGGGGATGACGATCCGGTAAATGGCGCAGAGGCGGCTAGGCTGAAAGATTTTTGCCTTAAACATAACGTTAGGGGGGACGTTAATGATCAAGTAGTTGGGCGAGTTGTGATAGTGCTCAAATTCAACGGGCATGCCCTTGGTGGCTTGCAGAGTGTAAGGAACAGGCTGAAACAGCAGGTCGGTAAATTCCACTTGGGCGCAGCTGGCCTGCTGGCAAAGGTGTGCCACAAACGCGTCGCTGGTGAGCCATCCATACAGGATGGCTCTGGCCTCTGGATCAAGCGTAAAGTGACTGTCGAATTGATCCACAATTTTGAGTCGAGCCATGGGCCTCCTGGTTCATCCTGTCATCCTTTTCCTTATTGATTTAGCCTAGGGGATTGTGGAAGCTCTGTCAGTAAATTGGCCAGCGCTGATTGTTAAAAATTGTGCGGGCTAAGTCTTTGGGCTAGGCGGTGGCTGAATTGAGGAATCGCCAAAAAATCTACGACGGGCAGCGGCGACAAGTGGCAAACGTTGATGGAGACTTGGCACAGAGGGCTATGGTTGCTATCCCAGCTCAGTACCTGATGATTTACGAACTGCTGTGGACGCCGCCAGATCCGGGCGATCGCCTCAGCTATGATGATTGGCTCACCGGGTATCCGGGGTTGGTGCAACTTTAGCGGTGTTCTACACTGAACGATGTAGCACACATTAAAACGGAGACGTGCCTTGTTGAACGAAGAAGCCAAAAAAGCCATGCTGCGGAAAATTCCGCATGGTCTATATATTTGCGGGGTGAAGGATGGAGATGAGGTGAATGGCTTTACCGCCAGTTGGGTGATGCAAGCGTCATTTCAGCCGCCGCTGGTAGTGAACTGTGTGAACACCAAGTCGATCTCTCATGCGATGGTGCAGGCCAGTCAGGTATTTGCCCTGAGCGTTTTAGAGGCGGGGCAAAAAGACATGGCTCAGAAATTTTTTAAGCCGCAGCGGCGGGTAGGAAATAAGTTTGAAGATGTAGAGTTTTACTTGGGTGAAACAGGCTGTCCTATTATTGCTGATTCGTTGGGGTATGTGGAATGCCGGGTAGTTGGCTCGGTGGCGCAAGGCGATCACACGGTATTTGTGGGTGAGGTGATTGCCGCTGGAGTCCACCGCGAAGGCGAGCCACTGTTGCTGGAAAGTACAGGCTGGCAATACGGCGGGTAGAGCGTCGAGATTAGCTATTTGACACAGCACCCGTTGCAGGCGGGATTGGATGGTAGGTTAGTTCATAGATTTGAACATCGGCAACAATAATTTAGAAACGGGTTGAAGAGAAATGGGTTCAACGTTGTTGCCAAAACCTGATGCGAACGACTTCGTCGCCCGCAGCGCGATCGCCCACTCTCTAATTTCTGCTGCTTTAGTCGTGGTGGAACTGGCGATCGCCATGGTGCTAGGGATTGGCTTGGCGGTGCTAGGAGCCGATGGCGGTGCCTGGATTTTGGGCGGCATTGCAGCAGGGGCGATCGTCTTTCGCTTGCACTATACCCACTCCAGCAGCCCAGTTGCCCCCAACCGCACCGCTAGACGCATGGGGCAATTGCTGATTGGGTTAACCGTAGGGTTTTCCATTCAGCATAGTGATTTAGCCGCCCTGTCCAGCCAGATTCCCCTATTTGCCGCCCTGATCCTGCTTTCACTGGGCATCGGCGGTGGCATTGGATTACTTTACGCTCGCCTTGAACCCACTGATGCCCTGACGGCAATCCTGGCCACGGTTCCTGGCAATATTGGGGTGATGGCCAGCATCGCCGCCGACTATGGAAAAAATGCGCCGCTGGTGTCTCTGGTGCAGCTGATGCGGTTCACGGTGGTGACGTTCTTAATCCCTTTGATGGTCAGCGGTTTGACCCATTTCTCTCAACCGCACGATTTACAATCTACGCTGCACCAACTCACGCCACAGTGGGCGGCAGTCGAGCCCATGGATTTTGTCCGGCTGGGGCTGCTATTTGGGATGACAACAGCAGCAATCTACGTAGGCGGCAAGCTGCGAGTGCCAGTAGCTGCATTCCTTTGCCCGATTTTGGTCGGCATAGTATTCAACGGCTTGCTGGCCGGGGTGCCACTGGCCGGGATGGCAAATATCGCCACAGCAGACTTTAGCTTGCCCCCACTATTCAACCTAGTGGGTCAAATTTTGCTGGGCATCACCATTGGTGAATATTGGGGGATGAACCCAAACTTAAGCCGCGCCACGGTGGCTCGGGCCACCGTGCCGGTGATGATGACATTTGTAGCGGGCTTACTTTCAGCGGCGATTGCTCGACTGGTCACCTCTTGGGACTGGCTGACCTGTCTGTTGGTCACGGCTCCCGGCGGCTCTCCAGAAATGATTTGGATTGCCCTATCGCTGAATCACGATGTGGAAATTGTGACGGCGGGGCATCTACTTCGCTTGGTCGCAATTAATGCTCTACTCCCCGCCATGATCGTCATTGGGCAATATTTTGAACAGCGTGGTTTTAATGGGTCGCTGCCAGCAGAGGCGATGCTCGGCGAGACGGCAACACCGAACATGTCCCCCAGTCAGGTACCCAGCAACACGCCCTAATTCGGTTTTGAAGTCAGAAGTCAAGCGAAGTAGTGTGGGACAGCAATTCTCATTATGGAGATTTAGCTGGTATTGAGTGGGAACTCAATCTTTAGCCCTTGGAGCATGAAGGTGAGCAGATGGTTCCAACTCTCGAAATACATGTAGCGAGTTAACGTCCGCAAATCATCAAAAAAGGTCTTGCGGGTAGGGAAGTAATGCCCTCCAAATGCTCATAGAGGGTCTTATGCGACTCTGTGACGACAGACCAGTAATAACGTTCATTTTTTCGGCTAAAACCTGCTGGCACAAGGGTTGGTGACAGTAGAAGTCGTCTGCCAACACCGTCACATTTAAGGCGCTGTACCGTTGTCCATACTGCAATAGCCAGCGTTTGAGTAATGCGTCTCCCCCGACTTCCATTGGCGGGTTGAACATTGTGGACAGTGGACATTCCTTGGTCTTGAATAGCTATTCCTCAAAATGAGAATTGCTGCAAACTTCTCGATGAAGTTGTAGTCTCTGTCGCCAGCGTGATAGAGTTAAAGCCCTTGGGCGATTAGCACAGTGGTAGCGCACTTCCTTCACACGGAAGGGGTCACTGGTTCGAATCCAGTATCGCCCATACCTCACAACTTAAGCCTGCTGGTCATTACACCCAACAGGCTGTTAGCTCTTGGCAACCGTCGTGACTATTCTATAGTAGAGTTTGACTACAGGTTTATGAAGGTTTCCAGAACCTAACTGGTAGAAACTTGGTAGAGGATAGTGGTGGGGAAAACAGCTAAGGGTAATGTTGCTGTAATTTTATTTCGCAATCGTCTTGTCCTGCGATGGAGCCATGGCGGTAAGCGACACACCCTTTATTTAGGATTGCCCGATACTGTAGGCAATTGGATCGTAGCGGAGGGAAAAGCTTGCCAGATCGCGGGGGACATGGCAACGGGTAATTTTGACCCAACATTAAACAAGTACAGGCCAAAAGTAGCTACTGAGAGCGTCACAATTGTTAATCTATTTGAAGCTTTTCACAAATTTCGACAGCATGACCTAAGACCGTCCACCAATGAGAAATATCGGGCGATCGCCGTACGGCTTAAGCAACATTTCGCTTGAGTTTGGACTAAATGGAGCCAGTTTCTATGCTCCAGCCCATTGAGCAAGCCTCAAAAAGCTTGTGGAAAGGACGCTGTAGTAAAAGCTATCTTTCACCGGAGGAGATCGCAGGAT
>CASBQJ010000381.1 GCA_949127705.1 Synechococcales cyanobacterium PMM_0085 | reverse complement strand
TACTATTTAGATTTTTACGCCTGGTTTAAGTGGAAAGGAGACATCGACCCGATCGCCAACCTGGAGTTTACCAACGGTGTTGAGGATTGGGGTCTGACCCAGGTACCGGGCTACGAAGAACCCAAACAGCTACCGGATGGCAGCATGTACCAAATTGCCCGGGTTGAAGGCCGCTTTGTGCAGCCCTTTACCCTAGCGCGCTACCCGCTGGATCAGCAAACGCTGCATGTGACGATAGAAAACTCGGTTTATCCAATCGATCAACTCGTCTACGATGCCGATCAAGTAGATTCTGGGTTTTCTGAAGATTTGAGTATTCCCGGTTGGAAAATCAAAAACTTTCAGCTTCAAAGTTTAGAGCATCGCTATCAGTCAAAATTTGGGTTGCCCGCCTCGCTGGCAGAGAGTTCGATCTATTCTGCGTTGAGATATGAATTGCAGATTTCTCGACCTGTGAGCTTCTTTATCTGGAAGCTACTGCTGCCCCTGGTCATTGTGTTGATTTCCAGCTGGGGCGCATTTATTTTGAACCCTCACTTTGTAGACTCTCGGATTTTGATGCCCGTGACGGCGCTGCTGACGACGGTGTTTTTGCAGCAATCGTATTCGGCGGCTCTGCCCGATGTCGGGTACCTGGTGTTGCTCGATAAGATTTACGCGCTGGCCTACATTTTGATTATTGCGGCTATTTTGGAGGCCATTATTACGGCTGACTGGATCAGAAGCGAAAAAATTGACGATGAAGAGCGGGTGATCAAGCTCGATCGGCTATTCCTGATTGCGCAGTTTATTTTACTGATCGGAGGGGTAACGCTATTGATTTGGCTTTAGGGTAGTTCTGGCATGAGAGGGTGGTCTGTTTCAACATCGCGAATTGCACTTTGAATAATCAGGCGATCGCCATACTCAACCAGGTAGCTATGAACCTCAACCGATATACTTGTACCATCTTTGTGGCGCAAATGATGGCTGAAAACAGTTTTGCCGTGCGATCGCAGCTGTTGAAATAAATCAACGCCAATCGTTCTCATCCAGTGTGGCGCAATGTCCTCAATGGTTAACTTGAGTAAGTCCTGATGCGTGTATCCTAGCCGCCTAGACATATTCCGATTAGCGTCCAAAATTTGGTGTGTAAAAGCATCTAAAATCAATATGGAGTCGTCTGTAGATTCAAATAAATGGTGGAACCGGCTATCTAACTCTTTCGAGGCTGCTTCTAGCTGCTTATATTGAGTCACACTCTTGGCTCTAAATAGCACAACGTCGTTCTCCTGTTTAGCGCTCATGTCATTGGCCATAAGCGAAATGAGGCTAAGGGTGTACTCATAGTGCTGTTGCCCAAATAACGGCGTTCCCAACTGAAATTCACTGGTGATCGGCCATTTGCTAACAAAAACAGTCTCAACCTGAGCGGCCAGCTGGGATTTTAAATCGGGTGATAAGTTGAACGATTGCAGCGTGAGCGCCGCCGTCATGTTCTGCGCTAGCCCTATCGTTTGCAGCCCCGACGGATTGATATACAAGATCTGGAGCTGGCGATCGCAGACAAAAACAGACTCTGGCGCTGTGGCGATCACCCGCTCTAATAGGTCAGCTTGGGGCATCGAATAGGCAGCAAGCTGGAGATAACTGCGTCCTACGGCGGGCGACGAATAGCGGGGCTGTAATCCATAGCGAACGATTTCAGACCTGGGTGGCAAAGCCAAATCTGCTCTGCCCTCACGCAATGGATCTGCAGCCAACGGATCTGCAGCTAACGGATCTGCAGCTAACGGATCTTCAGCCAATGGATTAGAAAGAATAGCTCGCAAAGAACCGTCAATTTGCTTCAACAGATCAAGGCAATAGCGGGTATCACTAACGGTTGAGGAATCGTTTGTTGAGGAATCGTTTTCTCCTTCGACAATCTGCCCTGCTAACAGCGCCAGGTTAGCCTCAACCTGATTGATGCGCTGATGCAGAATTTCGACCGTCACAGAGCCTGTTTCAGGCAATGACAACCCAAACGATTGAGATAACGCTTCGATTACTACTGTGGTTCGATCTCGACCCGTTGCCCTCGCCTGAAACTCGATCGCCTGGACAACTTGGAGTGGGAAACGAAACGTCATCGATTTGCTGTTCATGTTATGCCAGGGCACAAAGTTAAGCTTATTAGATCCGGGGTTGAGTGCCACGGGTTGAGGACAGCTAGCTAAAGCAGAACAGGCATTAACGTCTCTAAGCGGTTCGTCCCTTGATCCGAGAGATCCGGGATTTCACGCAGGGAACCCTAACCATCCTACGGGCAACCATAGTTTGCCTTGGCAACTCCCGAAAGGTAGTCGGTTGACCAATAGGGCGATCGTCTTAAACCGTCAACCCCTCACCACTCAAAGGTTGAAGGGATTGGCGTTTGCACATCAGCGATTAACCATGATCTGCTTGTGAATCAAGATCATTCTTGGACTCCAAGCTCTGTAAGCCTTATAGCATCGTTCTAAAAACTGTCTAGAGTATTGTTCAAGCATGAAGGTTGCTTCTGAGCAGACACTGAATATGAGCTGAATGTGAGCTGAATTACACTTAAAGACTAAATAAATATGATGAAGTCGCTTTAAAGGGAAGGCAGATTCGATCTGACTTAACCACTGGTGCCATCCATCCTGTTCCTGATAGAGCATCAGGCTATGCAGATCAAGGCTGCACTACCATCTATCAAAGTGCAATTGCAGGCTAAGGTTCAATTTCAGATGAATGGCTCATGTCTTTAAGCGATTTTAAATAAAGTGCTTTGCACTCACATCTTGCTTGCGTCGTGAGCAAGATGCTCACACTGGCAACCCATCAAAATTAAATTAACAGACCACTAGGTAAGCAACCGCACCTACCCATCTAGTATTTTCACTGAGAACTTAGAAGTTTTGTATGCAAATATAGTAACAAAAAATAAACATAGGTATCCATTCCCCAAGAAGTATTTCCCCTAAGTATTCTCCCTTGAACCTGATGGTTATTACAGAGAAAATTCTATACCTTTTCACGCGGTAAAGGTTAGCTTGAAATACAAAATAATTAACGTTAGTACTAGTGTCACAGCATTGGCCACAATGACAGGCAATGACTGAATACAAATGCCATAGATTAGCCAAAGCAAGATGCCAGTTGTAAAGGTGGCTAGCCAGCTCATCGAGATATCTTTTGCCGAGCGCGATCGCCACGTTTTTAACAATTGAGGCAAAAAGGCAACGGTCGTCAGGGTTCCTGCAACAATTCCTAACAGTGTCACCATAAGTAAAAAGCAGAAAGTAAAAAGTAAAAAACTTGCTCGATGAGGAATTGGCGGGTTGCGGTTGTAGTAGCTGTAGTACAGGCTAGATACTAACACTAAGGACAGCCAATTTATGGTACGCCAAACTGCTAGCGGCAATGGGATTTCACTCAAAGCCTATGCCGGCACCAGCGGCGTGCTGCTGGCGATGAATGTAACAGCGGAACGCCGCGCTGGGCTATTGGGCTTTGCGCTGAAGCGGGTCGATGGCCGCAACGGCAAGCGAGAGTGGCTGCTGGGTGCGCTGCCCTTCCCGCACATGACGGTGGCACCCGGAACGCCGCTGCGTACCAACATTGCCCCGATTCAGAAATTTCGCTGGTCAGATTATCGGGTCTATCCCGGCACGCCCTACGAGTATGAGGTCTACCCGGTTTATGGCACGGCTGAGCGGCCAGAACTGGGAGACAAGGTGGCGATCGCGATCCAAACGGCGGCGGCGACCCATACTGAACACAGCATTTTGTTTAACCGGGCAGCGGCCGCTAGCCAAGCCTTTTCCCGTAAATTTCCGGGTGTGGAGGCGGCGTTGGCTGCTGCCCGCAAGGCAAAACAGCCGCCGCCACCGCTGCCGCCCGAGGTGCTCGACTGGCTGAGTCGCGGGGTGCTAGAGCAAATTACAGGTCTGTTGAGCCAAGCCGCTGACCCAACTTGGGCGGTCGATATTGCGATTTACGAATACGAACTGGAGGCGATCGCCCAGGCGGTTCTGGCTGCCCATAGCCGTGGTGTCAACCTGCGGATTGTGTATCATGCCAAGCCCAATGATCCCCAGACGGCGGAAAACGAGCATCACCTGGCCGACCTACCCGCTGCCGTCAAGCGGGCGCGCCTGACCAGCGCCATCTGCCATCACAAATTCATCGTCCTCAGTCGGCTGGAGCACGAACAACGGGTGCCCCAATCGGTGCTCTGCGGCTCTACCAACTTTACTCACAACGGCGTTTACCGTCAGGCCAATGTCGCGCATGTGATCAATCGTGCCGACGTGGCTCAAGACTATCTCAACCTGTTTGAAGGGCTGTTTCGAGGCGATGCCCCCACCGCTACCCGTCAGTATGTCAACCAGGCCAACCCATTGCCACCGACTCAACCCCTATTTGCTGGGTTCTCGCCGCGCTCTAAATACATTGATCTCAACACTTTTATTACGCTAGTCAATAGCGCCCAGCGCGACCTGCTGTTTTGCACCGCCTTCGATATCTACGACGAGTTAGAAACAGCGTTTCTGGGTGCTCCCCACGATCCAATTTTGCGCTATGGCCTGCAAAATACCCGCTCTACCATTACCGGAGTCCATGCCGATCGCACCGCCGACTTTACGGCCACCGCCATGCTTTCTGACGGGTTGGAAGGGTTTTTGAAGGAGAGCACCCAGGGACAAAAGGGCAATATTCTGATTCATACCAAGCTAATCGTGGTCGATTTCACCTCCGACGCGCCGATTGTGATCAGCGGCTCCCACAACTTTTCTGGCAATGCCTCGCGCAACAATGACGAAAACTTTTTGATTATTCAAGCCAATACCGATGTGGCCGATTGCTACGGCTGCGAATTGATGCGCCTCTACGACCATTACCGCTTTCGCTACAAAGTGAAAGACGCGATCGCCCAAGGGGAGGTGGTTCACGCTCCCAGGCTCAAACCCAACGATAGCTGGACAGACGAATACTTTAGCCCCGGCAGCCTCAAACTGGCGGATCGGCTCCGGTTTAGCGGTCAATAATCGTTGACATTCCCCTATCTACGGGTTGATGCCTTTTGGTAGAGCTTTACGGCACAATCACTCAGTGCCGCGCTGCAAACAAGGATAGAAACCATGCGACTGAGGGGAGTACTTAGACTACTCAAAGAGACTGCTACCGAGTGGCAGGAAGATAAGGTGCCAGTTTTGGCGGCGGCGCTGTCGTACTATACGGTGTTTTCTTTAGCCCCGTTGCTGCTAATTGCGATCGCCATTGCGGGGGCTGTATTTGGAGAAGAAGCGGCGCGGGGTGAAGTGGTCAAGCAAATTCAGGGCTTGGTGGGTCAAGAGGGGGCGGAGGCGATCCAGTCGATGATTCAGAATGCCCAAAAACCCGAGTCGGGTGGAGCGATCGCCACCGTCATTGGCATTGTGACTCTGTTGTTTGGCGCATCTGGCGTGTTTGGCCAACTGCAAGATGCATTAAACACCATTTGGGAAGTGAAACCCAAGCCCGATGGCGGCTGGAAAAGTTTCCTTCAGTCTCGTTTTTTATCGTTTGGCATGGTGTTAGTGGTTGGCTTTTTGCTGTTAGTATCCCTCATGCTCAGCAGGATTAACCGCCGTAGGCACGTTTTTTGGCAACCTGATTCCGGGTTTTGTGGTCTTAAGTCAAGTCCTCAACTTCGTGATTTCATTTGCTGTGGTGACGGTGCTATTCGCCTCGATCTACAAAGTTTTACCAGATGTTGAAATCCCCTGGAGAAATCTTTGGGTTGGCTCAGCCATCACCGCCTTATTGTTCAACTTTGGTAAATTTTTAATTGGACTCTATCTCGGCAACAGCAGCATTGGTTCCACCTATGGAGCGGCTGGATCACTGGTAGTGCTTTTGATCTGGGTATTCTATTCCGCCCAAATTCTGTTGATTGGAGCAGAGTTTACTCAGGTTTATTCCAAATATCGGGGCACTCCACTTCGACCGTCAAAACATGCCGTGCCGCTGACTAAACGCTAGTCAAACCATTAGAGTTAAGGCAGTTTATAGCCAGCGGCGCGTAGTTTTAGCGTGCCCTGCTGCGGATTTTGGCTAAAAATAAATGCGCCTGTTTCGGCTTCACCGCCTGACAGAAAATCGATTTGCTGCTCGCCCGACTCGACCACTTCACCGTCAATTTCCAATTCTGCAATAATTTGCACAGACTCCGCCGTTCCACCCCCGGCATTGGTGACCGTAAAGGGAACGTAAAACTGCCCGGAAGATTCCCAAATTACACCGGATTGAGCGGTCTCAATTAAGGGAGGCTGCTGATGGCGTGGATCGATCCACGCAGCAATTACCAAGCCGATCAAGGTCAGTAATAGGCAGGAGGCCATGCCAAAGGTGATCCACTCAGCCGCAGTGCGCTTGTCTGGGTTTGAGTCGGCCTGGGATTCTGG
>CASBQJ010000380.1 GCA_949127705.1 Synechococcales cyanobacterium PMM_0085 | reverse complement strand
GGCAATGCCGACGATGGCGGCTAGGGTGTAGCCCACGGCTACGCGCTTGAGGCTGGCGATCAGCTGCCAAAACAAGCCCTGGTCGGTACCTTCCCCTTGATAAAACGGGTCAATAATTAAGTCCCAGGTATCTTGGACAACTTGAACGGGACCCGGCAGCGATGCATCGGGGGCGGAACACAGCCCTTGCCAAATGACCAGGAGCAGGAAAAGGGCGATCGCCGTGGGCACTAGCCGTTTAACGGTTCTACCCAGGGCTGTAGCAAGCATCGTGGTCAACGAATTACCGGAGCGCCTACTGAGTTCTGCGGTCATAGTTTGGGTTCCTTCAGTCGTTGTCAGGGTGGATCAGGACGTAGGGGTTTGACATTGCCAAACCCCCCAGGGAAACTAACCGTTAGATTTTCTTGATCGCGAGGCTCTTCAGATATGCCTCGGGGTCAGCTGGGTCAAATTTGACACCATCAAAGAAGGTTTCCACTCCGCGAGAGGTGTCTTTGGGGATGGCGGCTTCTTGCCCAATGGCCTTGGCCGCATCACGCCAGATATCTTCTCGGTTGACGGCATCAATTAACGCCTTCTTGTCTAAGTCGGCAGGCAAGTAGCCCCAGCGAGTGTCTTCAGTGAGGAACCACAAGTCATGGCTCTTAAACGGATAGGATGCAGCGTCATTCCAGAACTTCATCAGCAGTGGGCTGTTCTCTAGCTTGCGCACACCCAGGTCAAAGTTGCCCTGTGCCCGTTCAACGATGTCTGCCTCGGGTACCTTAAACCACTGCCGCGCTGAGACAATCTTGCACATTTCAACTTTGTTAGCCGGATCGTCGCACCAGATCTGAGCTTCTTGCACCGCCATGACGATCGCCTTCGTCGCCTTAGGATATTTGTCAACCCATTCCGCCCGCATCGACAGCGCCTTTTCGGGATGGTCTTTCCAGAGTTCACCCGTGGTGACGGCAGTGTAGCCAATGCCTTGGTTAACGGTCTGAGCATTCCAGGGTTCACCCACACAGAAGGCTTCCATGTTGTTGACTTTCAAGTTGGCGACCATTTGCGGTGGGGGCACCACAATGGTAGAAATATCTTTGTTGGGGTCAATACCGCCTGCCGCTAGCCAATAGCGCATCCACAGGTCATGGGTGCCGCCGGGGAACGTGACGGCACATTTAATGTCGCCTTTGGACGCTTTGTTTTTAGCAAAGGCTTCTTTGAGCGGCGAGCTGTCGGTACCAACTTTTAGATCCTTATAGGAGTTAGCTACCGTAATCCCCTGCCCGTTCACGTTTAAGCGCGCCAAGATGTGCATAGGGATTTTTTTATTACCCTTGGTGATCTTGCCTGTAGACATCAGGTAAGGCATGGGGCTGAGGATGTGTGCCCCGTCGATGCCGCCGCCCGCAGAACCGAGTTCTAGGTTGTCGCGCGTCACGGCCCAGGACGCTTGTTTGGCCACTTCTACATCGGGCATGCCGTACTTGGCAAATAAACCTTTTTCTTTGGCGATAATCAGCGGAGCGGAATCGGTCAGGGCGATAAAGCCGAGCTTGGCCGTTGTGACTTCGGGAGCATCCGCCGCATTAACAGGAGACGGAGCCGCTGGAGATGCTGCCGTGCTGCTGGCAGGGCTGCTGGTGGAGGTGCTAGAACCGCTGCTGCATCCATTAACGAGCACAGTGGCAGCGGTAGCAGCCCCGGCGGTGAAGATGAATTGGCGGCGTGACAGATTAGACATAGTTTAGGTGCTCCGATAAATATGAGTGTGACTGAGGAAACGTGGGAAAACTGTTCGGGGTGAGTAAAGCTAAAATGGGATAACGCAGCGGACGAGAGGCAAAATTGAGTCAAAGACTCTCTAGGTGCTCGATCGGGCGATCGCCGAGCACTTTCTAAATCCTCTAAATCGCCTGAATCAACAACTTAAGTTGCTGATGGGTTTGGACGGTTTACTACAGCACGGCCACCTGCTTGGGCTGTGCGCCAAACTGTTCAATCAGCAGGTCGCGCAGCACCGGCTTGAGGTCGTCGCAGGCGATGCCTTTTCGCACACAGGTGCCGAGTTCGGCATGTTTGCCGACCTTGCCACCCATATACAAATCCACCCCTTCCGCTGCTTTGCCGTCTTTGCGAACTTTGGTACCCATCAGGCCAATGTCGGCCACCTGGGGCTGCCCGCAAGAGTTGGGACACCCGGTCCAGTGAATTCGCACAGCGCGGGTAAAGGTGAGTTCTGCGTCTAGTTCTTCTGCTAAAGCCACAGCGCGATTTTTGGTTTCGATCAGGGCGAAGTTGCAGAACTGCGCGCCAGTGCACGATACAAGCGATCGCATCAACACCGACGGATTCACCGAAAACTTGCTCAACAGCGGCTCTTTCAACAGCGGTGCCACGCGAGAATCGGGCACGTCTGGGATAATCACGTTTTGCTCTACCGTCAGACGAATTTCGCCACTGCCGTAGACATTGGCAATTCTGGCTAGGTCAAACATGTCGGGGGCGTAAAGCCGCCCCACGGGAATGTGCAATCCCACATAGTTGAGCGCGGGCTGTTTTTGGGCGTGAATGCCGATGTGATCTCGCTTATCCCAGAGGATTTCGTCCTTTAGAGCTGCCGCTGTGAGGGGATGGCCAACCTGTTGTTCCACAGCAGCGCGAAACTTGTCCATGCCCCAGTCATCAATCAGCCACATCAGCCGCGATTTTTGCCGATTGGCTCGCAAGCCAGAATTGCGGTACACCAGCAAAATTGCTTCACATAGTGTGACCACATCACGCGGATCAACCCAGGCATTGAGCGGCACGGCAGCTTCACAGCGCTTAGCTGAAAAGAACCCGCCCACCAGCACATTGAACCCCAGCCGCCCAGCTTTAAACGCCGGAATAAAGGCAATGTCGTTGATTTCGGCATGGATGGAATTGTCTCGACACCCGGCGATCGCAATATTGAACTTGCGCGGCAGGTTACTAAACGACGGGTTGCCCTCGCCGTTATTGGTAATCATGTCTTGCACTTTACGCACCAGACCCCGCGTGTCGATTAGCTCATCGGCGTCAATCCCCGCCACTGGAGACCCCGTGATATTGCGAACGTTATCCATCCCCGACTGAATGCTGGTCAACCCGGCTTGCTCAAACTGCTGAAAGATATCGGGAATATCTTCGAGGCGGATGCCCCGGAGCTGGATGTTTTGCCGGGTGGTAATGTCGGCACTGCCATCTTCGCCATAGCGCTGGACGACCTCCGCCAGCACCCGCATTTGGCCACTGGTGAGAATGCCGTTGGGCATCCGCAGCCGCACCATGAATTGCCCCGGCGTCACGGGACGAAAAAACACCCCCATCCACTTCAGTCGATGATCGCGATCGGTCGCGTCCATTGCCTCCCAGCCAATCCGGGCAAAGTCTGCTAACTCTGCCTTAACTGCCAGACCATCTTTTTCAGATTTAAGTTTTTCAAATTTGTTGAGACTCGTCTCTACTGGGATCGTACTGGTCATAAACGCGTGACCTTTAGTCGCTAGCTGGACTGAATGTGAGAAGGGCTAGAGCATCCAAATGAAGGAGATCCTGTCTGTGGCAACGGCTACCCCTATCGGCGTTCCGTCATGAAAGCAACGTTAGGGCGATTACCTAGGGCAATTCGTATCGTTGATCACAAAATGCTGCCTGCCATGGATAAGTTGCATTGGCACTATGCGTAATTTGCATGACGTGGCTCACTGGAACCGAGTCCTTCTGACTACAATCCGAGTGCAGCCGTTGAATCGTGTTGATTTTCTACTGTTCAGCGCGACATATCGACTCTATTCGCCCAGGTAAACTGGCTAGACTCTTTTGAACAGCACTCCCCCTTCAAGCCGCATTTCTACTCACCCGCCTGGGTCAGATTGGGATAGCGATCGCCTGCTGTCCCAGGCTCAAACGGCGGTGCAGCAGGGCGATTGGCCATTGGCGACTCAATGTGTCTATCAAAGCGTCCTGCAACTAGACGCCGTGCTCCGAGCCACCGCCGTGCTGGCTTCAACTCTCTCCACTGCCCTAGAGCATGACCTCGCCACCCTCCAAACGCTGGCGTTTCAGGTCTTAGAATATGGTGACTTTCAAGACCGCTGGGATGTGGCCAAAGTATTTTCAGCGCTGGGGGGCATACTGACTCACGCTGACGCGATCGCCCCTTTATCTGGCACCGGATCTGGCACCGAATCTGGCACCGAATCTGGCACCGAATCTGGCGGCAGTGTCCCAAATCGGCTGGAGTCGTTAATTTCACCCTTAATCGACTGCTTGCAAGATGACGCTCACGATCCAGAGCTGCATTGGTTTGTTACCCGGATTTTGAGCGAATTTCGGCAGGCCGATGTGCAGGCCGCACTGATTGACCTGCTGAAAACATCCGATACCGCAGACCTTCAAGACATTGCAGCCACGGCATTAGCTGGGTTTGGAGCCACTGCCGTTCCCGCTTTGACCCCCCTGCTAGAGGTGGAGCGGACTCGCCTGCTGGCCGTGCAAACCCTCGCCCGCATCCGCGAACCTGCCTGCGTGGAGCCACTGATGCAGGTGCTGCATGACGACGATCCAGCCGTTCGAGCCGCCGCGATCGCCGCTCTGGGCAGCACCCGCGATCGCCGCATTCCCCACCTGTTGATCGAGGCGCTGCAAGACCCCAACGCCGCCGTCCGGCAAGCTGCCGTCACCAATTTGGGCTTTCGAGCCGACCTGCTGCCCCAGGTAGATTTAGTCGTTCTGATTCAGTCGCTGCTCACGGATATCAATCCCACCGTTTGCCAACAGAGCGCGATCGCCCTGAGCCGACTGGCTACCCCAACAGCCACCGTTGCCCTAGCCGATACTGCCCAGTCGCCCCAATCGCCGCTGACTCTCCAAATAGAGTGCGTTCGTGCCCTGGGCTGGATGAGTACACGGCCTGCCATCACGGCGCTCCATAGCGTTCTCCACCACCTACTCGCCAACTGGACAACCTACCCCGCGCCCGCAGACGTCGTTCTAGAATTAATCAAAGCTTTAGGCCGCACCAAGTCTGCCGAATTGCAGCATCACGCCACGCTCCATTTGATCGCCTACCTGCAATCTTGCCCGCCCCTATTACAAACTCCAGCCATCAAACAGGCGATCGCCCTCGAACTGGCTACCCTCGGCGATCCCAGCGCCCTCGATGCCCTATTGCATCTAGCAACCGACTCAGAACTCAGCGTCAAGCTGCACGCGATCGCTGCCCTCAAACACCTCAACCCCACCCAAGCCCACCAGCAACTCACCGCCTGGGCAGCGGACGAGTCAAAATCTGATGCCATTAGGCAAGCAGCGGCGATCGCCCTCCAGGAATGGGGTTAATGTTTTAAAGGGGTTAATTTTTTGCAACCCCTCCTTACCCTCATGCTTTACTCCCGGTTCACTGACGCGTTTAGCTTTGCGGCAGAGCTACATGCCACCCAATTGCGTAAAGGGACTCCCGTGCCTTACATTGCGCATTTGATGGCGGTTTCTAGTTTGGCCTTGGAACATGGTGCCACCGAAGATGAGGCGATCGCGGCCTTGCTGCATGATGCGATCGAAGACCAGGGCGGGACGGTGGTGCGCGAGGCCATTCGTGCCCGGTTTGGTGAGACTGTAACGGCGATCGTAGACGGCTGCACCGATGCCGACAGCATTCCCAAGCCGCCCTGGCAAGCCCGCAAGCAGGCGTATCTCGACCATCTGACCACCGCTTCCCCTTCGGTGCGTCTGGTTTCCGCCTGCGATAAGCTGCACAACTGCCGCTCGATCTTGAGCGACTACCGCATCCACGGCGATGCCCTCTGGGACAGGTTTAAGGGCGGTAAAGCCGGAACACTGTGGTATTACCGATCGCTCGTGCAAATTTTTCAGCAATTTGGCAGAACGCCGCTGATTGACCAACTGACTCAGGTTGTTTCAGACCTGGAAGCAGCCGTTGAGCATCATCGTTAAGCACCAGCGTTAAGCACCATCACTGATTCCCTTGGCGTCGTCTGTTGTCCAAAAATTTGAGCTGCTGATAGAGCGCCATGACTTTGGGCAACCGCATGTTTCCCGCCTGTGCCGCTTTTAGCGGTGCGCCATACATCGCCTCTACCTCCAGGGGGCGGGCTGCGTCGTAGTCAATTTTCATGCTGGTGCGATAGGGTTTCATTTCGGCGGTGTGCTCCAACATTTCTTCCTGAAAACCGGGCGGAATTTGCCGCCCTTGACCAGCCGCACCCATCACCACTTCGGTCATCAGGTCAGTGGCGAGTTGGCGAGCATGGTGATCCCACATCATTTCGGCGGTGGTGGCGTCCAGCACGACCGAAAGGCCATTGAACGGAATGTTCCACATCAGCTTTTTCCAACGGGCTAAGACCAAATCTGCTGCTAGCGCCATCGGGATGCCTGCTCGCTCAAAGTCAGCGGCGATCGCCCGCATGCGATCGCTGACGCCCTTAGCCTCACCCGTTGCGTCATACTCTCCGATTTCGATTTTTTTGTAGTCCAAATGCCGGATATGGCCTGGGCCGACTTTGTTGGAGCACAGAAAACAGAGTCCGCCCATGACTCGCTCTGCCCCGACCAGCGCAGCCACTCCCGCTTCTACCCCCAGGCCGTTTTGCAAAACCAAGACAACGCCGTTGGGCTTCAGAACCGGCGGCAATAGCTTTGGGAGCAAATGGTTCTGGGTGGTTTTGAGGGCGACGACGACCACGTCACAGGGGGGCATGTTGGCCACATCTCGGTAAGCGTTGACCTGGGGTAAATTAACGTCGCCGTCGGGCGATTCCACCACTAGGCCAAACTGGCACACATGGTCATAGTCACTCCGCAGTAGGTAATGCACCTCTGCTCCGGCCTGCTGCAACCGCGCTCCATAATAGCCGCCTAAGGCTCCGGTGCCAATGATGGCGTAATTCAATCCTGATAGGGCAGCCATGTGTAAATCCTCCTGTCTGTGCCGTTTCAACTATTGTCTGACGTGAGGATACTACGGGAT
>CASBQJ010000379.1 GCA_949127705.1 Synechococcales cyanobacterium PMM_0085 | reverse complement strand
TTTGGTCAGTCGGAGCAGTCGGCTAGGAGTTAAGACCTGTTTACCAGTGTGAGCAGTACCCCCCTCTTATGTCATAATCAGTAACATAAATTTTAATCTTGACGCTTTCGCAGCGCTTTCGCAGTAATGAGTATTGAGGCGATCGATCCAAAAACTCTAGACCGACATGAGTGCGGTGCCTGCGGTTATGTCTACGAGCCGATGAAGGGCGATAGTCAGAATGAAATCCCGGTGGGTGTTCCCTTTGCCGATCTACCGTCAGTTTGGCGCTGCCCAGTGTGTGGAACGCGCGCCTCTCGCTTTAGCAACATTGGCCCCCTCGGTAATCCATCAGGGTTCAAGGAAAATCTGGGCTACGGGTTCGGTGTGAACACGCTCACCCAAAACCAGAAAAATTTGCTGATTTTTGGGGCACTGGCGCTGGGGTTTCTGTTCTTCATTAGCCTGTATGGGTTGCAGTAGTTCTGGCACCGATGGTTCGCTGGAAGCGTGCTGTTTAGACCCAAAACGGCTATGGCCCGAGTCTGCTTGTTTCACCGATTGCCGATTGATTGCCGATTAATTGCCGATTAATTGATAGTTCATCTGATTGACACAGAATCCAAATGCACCGAGTTCTTACGTCTTTGCAACAATCCTGGCAGCGTCTAGTCGTTGTTTTGGTCGCCGTTCTATGCTCGACGGGCTGCGCCCGCAGCTTTTTGCCATCTACCAGCTTTAATCCTTGGCAGGTGGTACCGTTACCTACTGAGGCAACGCTTTCGGATGTCGCGTTTACAGGCGATCGCCAGCATGGTTGGCTGGTGGGCAGAGATGCCACGTTACTAGAAACCCAAGATGGCGGCAAAAGTTGGGAACTCCGCAATTTAGAGTTGGAAGATGATCTGTACTACGCCTTCACATCCGTTAGTTTCTCAGGGGATGAAGGGTGGATTGCTGGGCAGCCTAGCATCTTGCTGCACACCGCAGATGCGGGCAAATCTTGGGCACGGATTCCGTTGAGTGAGCAATTGCCCGGTTCCCCCAATACAATTTTGGCGCTAGCTCCTAAATCGGCAGAAATGACAACCGACATTGGAGCGATCTATCAGACGAAAGACAGCGGCAGAACCTGGCAGGCGATGGTACAAGAAGCGGTTGGGGTGCTGCGAAATATTGCGCGATCGCCGGATGGCAAATACCTAGCTGTTTCAGCGCGAGGAAATTTCTATTCCACTTGGGAGCCAGGTCAAGAGGCATGGGAGCAGCATAATCGCACCAGTTCCCGCCGATTGCAAAATATGGGCTTTGGCCAAGATGATCGGCTTTGGGCGTTAGCTCGGGGTGGACTGATTCAATTCAGCAAACCTGGCACTCTAGAGGAGTGGGATGAACAAGTAGCTCCTGAGTTTTCTACCAGTTGGGGGTTGCTTGACTTGGCCTATCGAACGCCTAACGAAATTTGGATGGCGGGCGGTAGCGGTAATTTGCTTTACAGTGAAGATGCGGGAGCAACCTGGCAGAAGGATCTGTTAGTAGAGGATGTGCCCTCAAACTTCTACCGAATTATCTTTATGTCCCCTGATCAAGGATATATTTTGGGTCAAGGCGGCACTCTGTTGCGCTATGACGCGGAAGCGGCCTCTACTCCTACATAAGAGACGTTATTCCCCCTACTCGTTGCCACTTTTGTCAATGATTGAGCGGGGGAACAGGTGCCGCTTGTAGCCCGGTAAAGGGTCTGTTTTTACGCATCGTTTACGCATAGTTTGAAAACAGCGTTTAGCGACTGCAAACGGCCTCAATGTAGCGCTAAACTTAGAGCATGAGCGTAAAATTTCTCAGAAATTACTCGCTTGTTTCTTAAGAAAAAAATCATAGATTGCTTGTGACTCTCTGCTCACTCTCGTATGATTAAGAAATGAAGCTTCAGCTGTTGTAATGGGAGGAATGTGAATGGCAGGTACTACTGGGGAGCGTCCATTTTCAGACATTGTGACGAGCATCCGTTATTGGGTGATTCACAGCATCACTATCCCGGCATTGTTCATTGCAGGCTGGCTGTTTGTCAGCACTGGCTTGGCATATGACGCCTTTGGCACCCCTCGCCCCAATGAGTATTTCACTCAAGAGCGCCAAGAGGTGCCCATCGTCAAGGATCGGTTTGAGGCCAAGCAGCAAATTAACGAATTTTTGAAATAGCACAGCACGCGATTATGACAAGCAACTCTCCCAATCAACCCGTTTCTTATCCAATTTTTACCGTCCGCTGGTTGGCGGTTCACACCCTTGCCGTTCCCACTATCTTTTTTCTGGGAGCGATCGCCTCAATGCAGTTTATCCACCGCTAGGAGAATCCATCATGGAACGCAGCCCTAATCCCAACAGTCAACCCGTTGAACTGAACCGCACGTCCTTATACTTGGGCTTATTGATGGTTTTTACGCTGGGGATTCTATTCTCTAGCTATTTCTTCAACTAACCCACAGCCGATTTTTAAGGTGTGACCGCTGAGGTTGCTGAGGGCGGCGATCGCTGCCTTCACTAATCTCAGCGATTGGTCAATAAAGTGCTGAATGTATTGTGTTTTCAGTGAATTTTTAGGAGATATCAACTATGCAAACTGGCGGCAGAATTCCTCTGTGGATTGTCGGCACGATTGCCGGACTTGGCGCAATTGGCGTATTAGCTTTATTTTTCTATGGCTCATACTCAGGAATTGGCTCTTCTATCTAGGGGAGTCGGTCTCACAGCATTGATTTAAGCCACATCGATCTAACGAAAGCGCTACAGCGTTCAATCTGCTTTCATCATAATGAATAATAAAAAGGGGCACAGGGATGTGCCCCTTTTTATATGCCCCCTTTTGGATGGTTCTGAGTTGCGAAGCCTCATACGTCCATGGTTTTTGAACATAGGCAGGAGATCTCACTATGAAAATTGGCTTCATTGGTACAGGGCTGCTAGGGTTACCAATGGCACAACGGCTGTTGGCAAATCAGGTTGATTTGGTTGTCTACAATCGCACCGCCCGCAAACTAGAACCGCTGCGTCAGGCTGGAGCAACAGTCGCCACTAGCGTGAATGAGTTGCTGCAACAGGTGGACGTGGTGATTACGATGCTGACAGATGCTCAGGCGATTCGAGAACTGCTGTTGACGCAGGAGGCGCGCCCCCACCTAGCAGGCCACATGGTGATTCAGATGGGCACCATTGCCCCGAGCGAGAGCCGGATATTTCAGCAAGAGCTAGCCGCGATCGCCGCTACGTATTTCGAAGCGCCTGTGTTGGGCAGCATTCCTGAAGCAACAGCCGGACAATTGCAGGTGATGGTTGGGGGATCAACGGAGCAATTTGAGCAGTGGCAGCCGCTGTTTCAACAGTTGGGAACGCCGATTTTCATTGGCGCAGTTGGCTCTGCCTCGGCCTTGAAGCTGGCGCTAAACCAGTTGATTTCATCACTGACGACATCGTTTGCCCTCAGTCTCGGCTTTGTGCAGCAGCAGGGCGTAGAGGTAGAAACGTTTATGCAAATTTTGCGGCGGAGCGCCCTTTATGCTCCCACATTTGATAAAAAATTGCCACGAATGGTAGAGCGAAATTTTGATGCTCCCAATTTTCCGACGAAGCATATGTTAAAAGATACCAATCTGTTTGTGATGGAGGCGATCGCCTCAGGGTTGCAGGTTGATAGTGCCGCCGGGGTGAGTAGGATTTTGGCCTTGGCCTGTGAAATGGGATTGGCCGATGCGGATTACTCGGCGCTGTTTGCGGCGGTTAGCCCAGAATCAACTCAAGCTTAGAGGATGTTTGAAAAGTGGTCTGCTGTGATATTGGGGCACCTGTTGGTTCCCCTAACTATCAACACCGAGTATCGGTCTACACGGTAGCCCACAACGGGAGAGGGCGAGCCGGAGTGCGGTTCTCTAATCTTGCTGTGTGACCAGCAGGTAGCAGTTAAAAGGAACATAACTATACACAAGGCGGCGCGTTCTATCCGGACGCGCCGCCTGCTTTTGGGAGCGATTGCTGAAGGAAAATGCGCCGCCAACCGAAATGGGTCTCACCCCCCGTGTAGTCTCTTGCATCGGTTGGTAGCTCCAGACTCAGTTTGAGTCCTGCCTATCCTCCGTCGCTAGCATGGCGTGGCTAGTCGCCGCGCGGATGAAACAGATTGCTTTGAGACTCTCACGAGAGCGTCCCACAGCAAAATTCTGGTTTCATGGCGCTGGCGATCGCCCGTCCGGCGAATTAGAGATCCATATTCAGTTCAAGATTCAGTTCAAGCGTCAGCCCCCTTAGACGCAATTGCCCATTCACATAAGCCCCCATCAACTATGAACATTGATGAGATCTTTAACGGTTTTGCTGATGGCCTCTTGATTGTGACCGACCACGGAACGTTGGTATGTGCAAATCAGTATGCTCGCTTAATTTGCCATAGCTTGATGCAAGATACGCATCATTCTCCGTTTGTACCCAAAGAAGTTTGGCAAATTTGTCGGGTCGTAACAGAACTCGATCACACTGCAAGCTGCCCTGAACCCATTTCGGTATTGGAGGGTGAATTTTATGCAGGACACTTGAATAGTATTCGAGTGCGGACGCGGTGGGTGCAGCTAAACGAAGCCGATCGCCCCAGTTTGCTGGTAATTTTGGAAGACAAAGCCCAACTGACTCGGCAAATGGCGATCGCTGAAGCTCAAAACTGTGGGTTAACGCCCCGTGAGACCCAAGTTTGGCTATTGCACCGCGCCGGGAACAGCCGTAGCCAAATTGCGGCTCAACTCTATATCAGTGTGGATACGGTGAAAAAGCACATCAAGAGCACCCGTGCCAAGCGGGAGCTGGCTCAATGGCAGCAAGACGACTGGCTAGAGCGGAGTCACCCCCGCAAGGAAACATGGCCCGACTCAGATGAGCACCCCTTTACTGCTGCAACCGGGCATTCAGTTTCATCCTTACGCCACGGCTAGGCGCGAGGGTAACGCCCCGCCGTCGGGGCTGTTCGGGGGTGGTGGTTGCCAGCGCCAGGTCATAGCGGGTCAAAATGGTCGCCAACACCAGTTTCATTTCGAGCTGAGCCAATGCTTCGCCAATACAGCGCCGCGCCCCACCGCCAAACGGTAAAAATTCAAAAGGAGAATATTGGCGCTCTAAAAAGCGCTCGGGTCGAAAAATATGCGGTTCTGGGTAGAGATCTGGGCGCTGATGCAGCAGGTAAATGCACCCCATCACGGCGGTGCCAGGGTTGAGGGTATGCCCCAGCAACGTGGTCGATTCTTGTACCACTCGGGGGAAGGTGAGCATGGCAATGGGATGGATGCGCAGGGTTTCATTGCACACAGCAGATAGATACGGCAGCTTAGACACGCTCATGGCGTCTGATAGATCGACAGCCTTTAGTTCAGTCAGCAGCTTTTGGCGCACAGGCGGCTGACGGTGAATCCAATACAGCGCCCAGGCCATGGCGGTAGCGGTGGTTTCGTGACCGGCGAACATCAGAGTCACCAGCTCATCGCGCAGTTCGCGATCGCTCATCGGTTGCCCGGTTTCATCGTGAGCCGACAGCAGCAGCGACAGAATATCAACCCGCTCGGGTGCCGGATTGGCGCGGCGTTCGGCAATTTCGGCATAGAGCAAGTCATCTAGGCGTTGGCGATCGCGGATAAACTTGCCCCACGGACTCCACGCGCCCCAGTCTTGCTGCAATTTGGGAAAAAACAATAGGCTAGAGGCCAGCGGCGACGCAAATATATCTAACAACACCGTAAACATGGTTTTTAGCTGTTCAGCGCGATCGCCCTCAAACACGCCAAACACCGTCTGCAAAATTACCTGTAAGGAAATATTTTGCATCGCGGCTCGAGCCGAAAACGTGGTTCCGGCTGGAATCTGGCTCAGCGTTTGTTCAGTTAGGTCGCAGATCAGCTGGCTGTATGCCCGCATCCGCTCACCGTGGAACGGCGGCATCAGCAATTGTCTGCGGCGTTTGTGGCGATCGCCCTCAATCAACACAACCGAATAATCACCCAATAGCGGCGCGAGAATGCGGTTGAAGCTGCCTAACGCCGCATAGGTTTTGCGATCGTTAGTCAGAATTTCTTGAATCGCATCGGGGGCATTAACAAACACCAGATTGCCACCAAACCCCACCACACCAGCGGCAAAGATATCGGGATGTTGGCGGGCGGCTGCCTGCATATAGCCAACCGGTTCAAACACCCACTGGAGCTGCTGCAATAAACGCGGCTTAGACAGCGGATTGGGGGCAGATGGCATGCGGTCGAGCGAAATACTAGTCATAGAAATCTAACAGAAGGTGGGGAGTTAATTGCAGCATAACGCACGCCAATCTGGCAAGGAATAGACATGGGTGCGATCGGTTATTCACGTCGGGATCGCGTAGGGGTGAAGCATTGGCATCAACATACTGGAACTATGGCCGAGATCTCGGTGCCAATGCTTCACCCCTACATCTCTCGGGTCACCCGTGTGGTGGTGCGATCGCTCTTTTGGCAGATTGACATTGCGATCGCCCTAAACGCCCGGAAGGGCAGGTTTTGAGGGTCAGGTAATCGGTGTGACGGTTAAGTGCTGGCTAAACCTGCCCCTACAGTCCCGGTTGGATATTAATCGACCCACAGGTATTTCATCAAAATCGCCATTACCTCACCCGATCGCCCGGTGGGGATGGGTTTGCTCCAGTCGTTGGGTTCGGCGTAGCCCATTTTGTGCAAGGTTTTGATGGTGAGCTGGATGGCGGCAAGGGAGCCAAATATGAGATGGCGGACGGGTTCGCGCTGAGGACGTGTCGCAGCAGAAATTTGGGGCACATCTGCGCCCGAGTCGGTGAATTGAGTCATGAGACTGGTCTCCTAGGAGTTGTGGGTTCAGGAAACCAGAACTCAATACCTTGGATCAATCCCGTTTTGTGTGTAGTGCAAAGCAGGATGACCAAGGTATCATTCACCAAGGTCTCCGGACTGCCGTAACAGTTTAGGGGACTTAGCCGCTTGGAAGCGCTATCACACTTCCAAGTGGCGTTAAAGTATTGAGTCCTGATGTAAGGGCTGCCACCGTTTTTTGCAGCAGCTTAATGAAAGAGCATACGGGTAGAACGGGGGTTCGTCAAGCGTATTGGACGATTGATTTCACGTCCTCTGTTGTAGAGCCGCGATTAATCGCGGCTCTACAACAGAGGCATGGCACGCCATGTCTCTAACCCGAATTGGTGACCCTCGTTTAGGCAACGACCGAGATTGGGGGGGCATTCATCCAACGCTGGTGTTTAAAGGCGCAGAGTGGATTCCCCTGGGGGTTAAGTGCCATCCATCGGTGGACTTGAAATGTCAAGCATGCTGATAAGCATCAAGGGCAGTATCATGTGTGAAGACAGGGGGAGCAAGGATCATGACCCATATCGGTGACCGTGAAACCAACCTGTATGAGGAATGGGCAACTGTTCTGGATACTCAGACCCATCGGCTAGTGCGGGCACGCCAAAATCGTCGCTTGGTGGGACACGCGTCATTGCTCTAGGCCACCTTGAGTGCCCAGCCCTGTGAGGGAACGGACACCATACCTGTGATGGATGATTCTCGGCGAGGGCGCTCTCCGTCATTCAATGGGATTGCTGGCGGTGGCGCATTGAGCAACTGTTTGCCACCCTCAAGCAAGCAGGACTGAATCTCGAATTCACTCAACTCGAATCGGTAGACGCCATTCAGCGGTTGGCCGTTCTCTCCTTGTCGATTGCGGTGCGAACGCTGCAACTCGTAAAAGGGCAAGATAACCCAGACCTACCCGCCTCGCTGGCCTTTGTCGCTCACCAGCAGCAATATCTCGCCCAACTTGCACCCGCATTGAAAGGCCGTACTCAACAACAGCAAAATCCTCATCCCCCCAACTCTTTACCCTGGGCAACCTGGTTAATTGCTCGACTAGAGGGATGGTTGGGTTATCGCTCCCAGCTCGCCCAAACCCCACTTGTGTGTACACGGTAACCC
>CASBQJ010000378.1 GCA_949127705.1 Synechococcales cyanobacterium PMM_0085 | reverse complement strand
GCCCTCCATTGCAGGCCGTTGAATAGTGGTGAGGATGGAAGGCGATCGCGTTGTCTGGCCTCACAATTCAATTTCCCCGCCCCGCATTGGCAATGTCACCCCGCACATTGGCATTGTCATGGCGCACATTGGCAATGTGACCCCACACAATTCGATTGAGAGGCTCCCCATTGGCAGTGTGGCGGCTCTAAGGGCGATCGCCACCCCGCACATTGGCACTGTGGCGGCATCATATCAGTAGTCAACGTTAGCTCTTTAGCATCGTGGGCACTCTAAAGCTAATGTTTACTACTGAGGTCTACCCCCATGTCGCCCCAAAATACTAGCCGTCGGCTGTCGGCTCAAGTGCTCAACCACAATGTAGATGCGCTCAATGGACTCAATACCATCACCAGCTACAGCACCCCGCGCCTTGAAGCTACCCCTGCGGCATTGCAGCACGCCTATCAAACAATGCTGGCCTTGCAGCAAGTGGAAACCGAACGGCTTGCCCTCTATCGTGGTGCTGCGGATGCGGCTCGTTTGGCAGAGTGGGATTTCCACAATGCCGTACTGGCGATGAAGGAAGTCGTGCGGGGGCAGTTTGGCTCAGATAGTAATGAGGCTCAATCGATTGGGCTAAAGAAAAAATCCGATCGCAAACGTCCCGCTCGACCCAAGGCCATGGCTGGGGTGAGTTAGCAATCGGGTGCCTAAACCGTAACCGCTTTGACCCGCCTCGCAACTCAGAGCATGAGCACTGCCCACATTCCATCATTGCTTTACAGCATCAGGTCTTGTGGGCAGTCCCTACCGTTAGAATTTGTTGATTAATCGACCCACAGATATTTCACCAAAATCGCCATTACCTCACCCGATCGCCCCGTGGGGATGGGTTTGCTCCAGTCGTTGGGTTCGGCGTAGCCTTTTTTGTGCAGGGTTTTGATGTTGAGCTGGACGGCGGCAAGGGAGCCGAATAACAAGTGCCGAACCGGTTCGCGTTGCGGTTGAGCGGCATCAGAATTTGAGGGCACGTCTGCGCCCGAGTCGATGAATTGAGCCATGAGCTGGTCTCCTAGGATTTGCGGGTCAGGAAACCAGAACTCAATACCTTAAGCCATCCTTCTTTGTTTGTAGTGCAAATCGGGATGACCAAGGTATCATTCACCAAGGTCTCCGGACTGGCTGTAACAGTGTGGGGACTTAGCCGCTTGAGAGTGGGGACAACACTTTCAAGTGGCGTTAAAGTATTGAATCCTGATGTAAAGGCTACTGCGGGTGTGTGCAGCAGCTTAATGAAAGAGCATACGGGTAGAAGCGGCTGCCGTCAAGCTTTATTTTCACAGGATGCTTGAAAAGTAGAAAATGAATTGAACCACTACCGTCGATGACGTTGCGGCCAAAAGCAGGCATCTGGATGAAGGTGCAGTTTCGCAGCCGCCGAGTTTAAGATCCCTTTTGATTGTGTGAACGAAAGCGTCCGGCTAGAAAACCGCGCTGTTTCAGATGTTTGGTTTTGCGTCCGCTGACGCGCTTGCGCCACATTTTGAAACTAGAGGGCTGCATCTGTTGCCGCATTAGGGCAATTACCTGCTTTTCCTGTAGGCCAAACTGGAGGGCGATCGCCTCAAACGAGGTGCGGTCTTCCCACGCCATTTCAACAATGCGGTCAATGATTTCGGGATCGAGTTCTGGCAAATCCATAATTTAGTGTCGGCGTTTAGCGGCGTCCGGTGAGGCGATCGCGCAGTTGTTTAATCCGATCGCGAAACTTAGCGGCTTCTTCAAATTCCATCTTTTTAGCCGCTTCTTTCATTTGTGCTTCTAGCTTCACAATCAGGTCGGGAATGCTGTCTAGCGGCAGTTCGTTGGAGTGTTCAAACACTTCTTCTAGTTCATGGCTAGAGATGCGACGTGACACTTCCAAGAATTGCAAAATCGAGTTATTTTGCTTTTTAATAATCGACTGTGGAATGATGCCAAATTCTTCGTTGTGGGCTATCTGAATCGTGCGACGGCGATCGGTTTCGCTGATGGCACGCGCCATGCTGTCGGTGAGGTTATCGGCATAGAGAATCGCTTGACCGCGCACGTGGCGAGCTGCCCGCCCAATGGTTTGAATGAGCGATCGCTCTGCCCGCAAGAAGCCTTCTTTGTCGGCATCTAAAATGGCGACGAGCGAGACTTCGGGCAGATCGAGTCCTTCTCGCAGCAAGTTAACGCCCACTAGCACATCAAACACACCTTGGCGCAGATCTTGCAAAATCTCGATGCGTTCGATTGAGTTAATTTCAGAATGTAGATAGCGGACGCGAACCGATCGCTCTTGCAAATAGTCGGTGAGGTCTTCGGCCATCCGCTTGGTCAGCGTTGTAATTAAGGTGCGTTCACCCAGCTGCACCCGCGCCAAAATTTCGCCCAGCAGGTCGTCAATTTGCCCGTCGGTAGGGCGGACAAAGATTTCAGGATCGATTACGCCCGTAGGGCGGATTACCTGCTCGGCCACGCGACCTGTGCCCAGTTTGTAGGTTTTGCGCTCATCTTTACCGACGCCAATGGTATTGAACTCGCTACCTGAGATGTCTAGCTCCCATAGACCCGGCGTGGCCGACACAAAAATGCACTGATTCACCTTCTGCCAAAATTCTTCGTCCTTCAGGGGGCGGTTGTCGGCAGCGCTGGGCAGCCGGAAGCCGTGGTCAATCAGCACCGTTTTACGAGCGCGATCGCCGTTATACATGGCTTTGAGCTGCGGCAGGGTCACGTGGGATTCGTCAATTACCAGCAGCCAATCTTTGGGGAAATAGTCGATCAAACACTCTGGTGGAGAACCCGCCGTGCGTCCGGCTAGGTGGCGGGCATAGTTTTCTACGCCGTTGCAGTAGCCAACTTCGCGCAGCATTTCCAGGTCGTAGCGGGTGCGTTGCTCTAGCCGCTGAGCCTCTAGCAGCTTATTTTCGCGTTCCAAAACAGTCAGCTGCTCTTTTAATTCAGCTTGAATCGCTTCACAGGCTTCTTCTAAGCGATCGGTTGGCGTGACAAAGTGCTTAGCGGGGTAGATGTTGACGGCGTCCATGCTTTGCAGCGTGGTGCCCGTAATCGGGTCGATGTAGCGAATCGCGTCGATTTCATCGCCAAAAAACTCAATGCGAATGATCCGGTCTTCGTAGGCGGGGCCAATTTCTAGCACGTCGCCCTTGACCCGGAAGCGGCCTCGCCCCGGCTCTAGGTCGTTGCGCTCATACTGAATAGTAGACAGGTCGCGCAAAATTTGCCGCTGGTCGGTTTCCATCCCTACCCGCAGCGGCACCGAGGCATTCAGGTACTCCGACGGAATGCCCAAACCGTAAATGCAGCTAATTGACGCCACCACAATGACGTCTTTGCGCTCGAACAGCGATCGCGTCGCGGAGTGACGCAGCATGTCGATTTCTTCGTTGATCGACGCGGTCTTCGCAATGTACGTGTCGGTAACGGGAATGTACGCTTCGGGCTGATAATAGTCGTAATAGCTGATGAAATATTCCACCGCATTGTCGGGGAAAAATTCGCGTAGCTCGTTGCATAGCTGCGCCGCCAGCGTTTTGTTGTGAGCTAGCAGCAGCGTCGGCCTGCCCACATTTTGAATCACCCGCGCAATCGTGTGCGTTTTGCCTGTACCCGTTGCGCCTAGGAGCGTTTGGTAGCGGTTTCCAGCATTAAGGTAGTCGGTTAATTGGGCGATCGCCTTGGGCTGATCTCCCTTTGGCTCAAACGGTGCCTGAATATCAAATTCACCCATACCCGCTGTTAACCCCTAGCTTCACAAAGCCCCACTCTCCCTATGATGACGGATCTGCTCCGTTTCGGGGAGGGGCATCCATGCCCCAACGCCGCACCTCTCAAAAAGAATATTCTCTTATCCCAAGACTGTCATGAAACCATGACTTTTTAACATTATTTAATGTCCTCTTTCCGGAATTTGCCCGACAATAGCTTTGTTCGGTATAGACAAATACAAAATAAGCCAATATACATAAAGACGTATATGATGACTTTGTAACGTTGCATTGCAAAACGTTACAGCTTTACAAGCCACACGGCAGAGGGTGAATTATGCTCCAATCGATCCAGTACTCCATGGATTTGCTTCAAGATGAAGTTCGGCACCTGGTCGAACGCGGCACCGTTAACCGCCAGCAGCCAATTTATACGCTGTGCAAATACATTCCAGCGCGCGAATGGGCGTGCGTTGAAGATGAACTAGAGGACTGTGACTTTTTGCTGCGCGATCGCATTGGCGACCTGCTTGGCCACGAAGAGTGGACCAACGATTAACGCTAAGTCTTGGTTAACCCCACGTATCGCTCAAAAAATCAAAGGTTGATAGATCCGTCGCAGTAGAACCTGTCAGATGTGTGAGGAACGGTCGCCCGGTTTAACGGCTTCTGTTTATAGTCCTCTAGCTATAGTCTTCTAGCGATTGTTTATGCCCAACGGCAGGGCGATCGCGTCCCGATTGGCGGGGTGGGAATCTCCAGACCTGATTGAGGCGGTTATTCCCACTCATGGTTTTGGGGGAGATCGGAGAAGATAAGGAAGTTGAGACAAGGACACCCCAAATGACATTTCCCCTCCAAAGCGTTTATGACTGGTACCGCAGCACAATCCGTAACCCAAAATATCGCTGGTGGGTTATCTTGGCCTCCTTCGCCTATCTCGTCATGCCGTTTGACATCGCGCCTGACTTTATCCCGGTCATCGGTCAAATTGATGATGCCATTATCATCACCCTATTGTTCACTGAAGTGTCTCAGATGCTGATCAGTCGCGTCAAAGCCCAGAAGAATGACATGGAAGGCGATACAAAAGTAGCTAGCGCTGACCCGGTTGATGTCAAGGCTGTTTCAATTGACTAATGCTAGCGATCGCCGCTACGCCAATCAGTCAACAATTTTTTAAAACCCATTCCATCTCATCGATGGAATGGGGTTTGTTTAATCAGTCTGCAAACGAACTACTCAGGCTATAGACAGCCCTCATCCCCTAGCCCCTTCTCCCAAGGAGGGAGAAGGGGAACCGAACCCGTTCAAAGTCCCTCTCCCCACTTGGGAGAGGGATTTAGGGTGAGGGC
>CASBQJ010000377.1 GCA_949127705.1 Synechococcales cyanobacterium PMM_0085 | reverse complement strand
GGGCGCTGGTTGTCTTGGAAGACTGATTTAAGCGCACGAATCAAGCGATCGCCCTGCACCATCAGCGAACTCGGTTTTGTCTCAAACTGGCTCTGTTCTTGAAAATATTGCACCAAGCTGAGTCCCGCTACACGAGTGAGATAGGCGGCACTGACACCCTGCACCAACCCACCTGCTACAAACGTTAGCGCGTGGCTTTTGAGCAGAGGGGCGATCGCCTGACTCGACAATTCCACCAAACCCAGCTTCACCATCAGCTCTGCCATCTTGCCAGAAACTGCTTTGGCTTGCTCAATCGAAAACCGCTGTTGATAAATCGCCCCCAAATCGACCACCATCTGGGTGTTGATCGCAGCGGTAGCCAGTAAATCTAGACTGGCTACCGGAGTCGCAAACGCCGCCGCTGCCGCAATCCACTGGGCTTGTTCAATCAGCGGTAGGGCGCGATCGCGGCGAATCCGGTTTAGCTCACCCAATAGATCCTGCTTCAGCTCATCTGTTTGGCGCAAAATAGTGCTGAAGATCAGCGACTGAGCGGACTCAGTGAGTACACCCGTTAGCCGCTCGGTTAAGGCAATCACATCCACCGACGGCTGCTCTACCGTTTCCACCACCGTGCCATCGGCCTGATGCTGGCGCACTCTAACGGTTGCCGGAGCTGCCACGATCGCTACCACGTCTTGAACCGGCACCAGTCCTAGCAGCCGCTCTCGAATCTGCTGCAAAATTAAGGGGCGATCGGCAGGGAGGTATTGATCTTGCTGATTGAACGCGACCAGCACTCGCTGTTTGCGCTCAGTTAATTGCTTTAAAACTTGAAATTCTGAATCGGTTAAGTCACCCGCTGTCACAAATACCACCAGGTCAGATGCTGTCGCGGGTAGCACAGCGGCCGGAGCCCGGTCAGAAAACAGCCCAGTCGGATCGGCTAGGGTCAGCGGTTGCGCCAACGCAGGTATCCAGGCTGCATTTAAATGCTGTGCCAGTGCCGTTTTACCAACCCCTTGGCCGCCCAGTAGCGTTAGGCGCAGCTCAGTTCGATCTAGCTCGGTAGTTAATGCCCCTAGGCGATCGCCCAGCTCAGGAATCAGCGAAACTGCGGGGACACCATCGGCTGGGGCGGGCAGCTCAGTTTTTAAATGAGCGAGGAGCGGGGCGATCGCCGCCAGCGATTGTTCAACCGTTGCCCGCTCAATTACTACATTTGCAGCAGAAAAATCTAGCGGCGTCTGGTTTTTTTGCTTCAGCCACCACAGGCCGCCGCCTACCGCCATCGCACCCCACACAATCGTTTCACCCAAATGAGCGCCACTGGGATGCCCCAACTGAAGCAACCAGGCACTCGCCGTTAACCCCAATCCACCGACCAGAATCGGTCGCTGTAGCTTTAGAACCATGGTTGTTACGCCGCCCTCTCATGTCCATAGATTCCATTTTACTAATGGAATGCGCCCCCAAACAGGTAGTGAATACCGCAAATGCTGGAGAGCATATGGCAAATAAAAAGGCTCCGTTTTCACGGAACCTTTTTATTTGCCTCGGCTTTATCTGCCTTGGCTTGGCTTACCTCGGCTTTATTTGCCTCAGCTTTACGTACCTTGATTTGATGTGGTGGCGGGAAGTGGATTTGAACCACTGACCTTCGGGTTATGAGCCCGACGAGCTACCAGGCTGCTCTATCCCGCGTCGTTATCGCCTTTTCAACTATAGCGGATACTTGGCATAAATGGCAAACAATTTTGCAAATGATTGAGAGAATCGCTGAGATAGGTAAGATTGCCCAGCCTTTGGGAGCTACACCTTCGTCCCTGCCCAGCAATATCATCCTACTGGAGGCTGCGCGGTCGGTACAATTGCAGCGAGAATCCAGATGCTATTGCTTTACCACTCGGTTACGTCTTTTGAACACCAACCCGCCTTCACAGCCCGCTTCACCCCCTCTGATTAGAGCCGGTGCCATGTATGCGGTGTTAGCCTATACAGCTTGGGGATTGCTGCCCATTTACTGGAAATTTTTTGGCCAGATTCCGCCTGCTGAAGTGGTCAGCCATCGAATTATCTGGTCGTTGGTGTTTCTAGGCGGGCTGCTGGTGTTGCAGCATCGCCAGCCAGAGTTTACGCAGCTATGGGGCGATCGCCAACGACTAGGGGTGTTGCTGGCTACCGCGCTGCTGCTGGCGTTTAATTGGGGACTTTACGTCTACGGTGTGAATAGCGATCGCGTCGTTGAAACCAGCCTGGGCTACTTTATCAATCCTTTAGTCAGTGTGCTGCTAGGGTTTGTGTTTCTCAAAGAGCGGCTACAGCTTGGGCAAAAATTAGCAGTGCTATTGGCCGCTGTTGGGGTAGCTAACTTTATTTGGCATTTTGGCGCAGTGCCGTGGATTGCCTTAGCGCTTGCCTGCTCATTTGCCGTGTATGGCCTGCTGCGAAAAGTGGTAGCTGTTTCACCGATGGTGGGATTAGCGATGGAAACGCTGTTGATTGCCCCGCTGGCGCTAATCTTAGTGGGCTATGGGGCCGCAACTGGCAGTGGGCATTTGGGCAGGGGTTGGCCGACCCTGCTGCTGTTTATGGGAGCCGGAATTGTCACGTCAATGCCGCTGCTATGGTTCAACAATGCCGCTAAGCGCATGCAGCTTTCAACCCTAGGATTCTTTCAGTATATGGCTCCCAGCTTGCAACTACTGCTAGGCGTGTTTCTCTATCATGAGCCGTTTACTGCCACCCATACCGTTACCTTTGGCTGCATCTGGCTAGCGCTGGTGCTGTACTCATTTACAGCTCTAAGAGCGAAATGAGACGGGTAGGAGATTAGCACTGCCAAATCCATACCCGTCTTTGAGTGGACGCAACCGCTAGAAGTAGAACGTGGTTCTCAGCACGCCCAGGAACGTATCGGAGTTGTCGTTGTTGTTGCCCGGATCGGTCGTCCAGATTACACCCGGCGTCAGCGAAATGTTGTCGCTGAAACTAATCCGGTACGACAGTTCTGCACTAAAGGCCGCATCGTCAATAAATGCACCAATGCGGGTATCTCCAATCTCATAATCGGAGATTCTAGGAGGCACACCAGCCGCCAAAATTAGCTGGTTATTGGTGCCGCCTAGATCGTTAATCGACAGGTAGCCTGCGTAGGCAATCGACCGATAATCGGCTTCATCAATCAAAATGCCATCTTCATAGTTAAACCAACCGCCAATGTTGATGGCATCCGTTAGGGCGTAGTTGATGGTGATGCCGTACTGGTTGCTGACAGCGGCTGGCAGGAAGCTGGATTCAAAGTTGGTGTAGGCGTTGAGATACGTCAGGCCGATTGACAGATCGCCGGGTCTAAAGGTCAGTTGACCGAAGATGGAGTAGCCCCCGTTGAATAATCCAAACCCAGGATCGGGGTTGTTGCCAACCCCGGTCAAGTAGCCCCCTCCTAGTTGCAGCGAGTCGCTAAAGTCGTAGGTTAGACCCAAGCCTGTACCTGTGGACCCAGCATCGTAAATTGGGTTGTAGGACAGGAAGCTAATGGAACCATAGCCCCCGGCATCAATCGGGCTAATGCTCGAAATAATATCGGTAATGCCTGTCCCGACGGCTCCTAATGTCACCCGCAGATCGCCCACTGGGAACGCATAGAACAGTCGGTTCACAATGACAGGGCTGGAGCCAAACTGATAGTAAAGCGAGGTTTCACGGGTGTATGGATCGGGGAATCCGACCATTGGCACCACGTCTCCATCGCTCAAGCTGGTAGGCGTTGCGTCATTTCCACCAGGGTTGAAAAACTGGATGTTGGAGTACTGAATCCGGGTATTGAGCAAATCCTCGCCGGTGAAGCTAGTGTTGAAGCTGAGTCGAACTCGGGCTTGAAACACGGTGCTGTTGGCATCGTCTACCGCATCGCCAAAGATATCGGCAATTGAGAAAATGGTTTCCCCAAACAGCTTGGTGGTGGTAGAAAACTGGTTTTCTTGCAGTTCGGTCACGGCTGCTTCTAGCGCATCTACCCGCCCCTTTAAGGTGGCCAGTTCTGCTGCAAACTCGCTCTGGAGAGCTTCAATCCGGGCTAAAGCCTCAGGGTCGAGTCCACTCAGACGGCCTGTTAGCGCATCTAAACAAGAGGCAAGACCTGCGGCAAATTCATAGCGGGTCATGGCACGACCGCCTTTGAAGGTGCCATCGGGATAGCCTTCTAGGCAATCCAAGCCGCCCTCTGCTTCAGAGTTGGCCAGAAATGACAGGGCTTCGTAGGCCCAGTCATCAGGACTGACGTCAGAAAACTCGGTGACCGAAGTTACCTGCGCTAACCCCCCAACGCCTTGGTTTTCCCCACTGTATTGCATGATTTGATCGAGGGATGCCACCTCCAGGCTGGATGGGGCCGATAATTCCTCAGGTGCCGGGGCAATAGATTGGGCGACGATCGCCCTTTCTGGTAGCACTAGAGGCATGACAGGCGGTTCTACACCCGTTAAGCCACTGGCTTGAACTT
>CASBQJ010000376.1 GCA_949127705.1 Synechococcales cyanobacterium PMM_0085 | reverse complement strand
GTTTGCGTCTCTCGATCAAAGACAGTTTCACTCAGCGGTAGATCTGCGCCGCGATCGCCCTCTGTACCCACAAACGCAAAACCAGCCTCAGGATTAAAGAACAATTGAGCCGCCAGATATGCCTGAAACTGGCCTCCAGCTACCGCCCCTTTAAGGCGATCGCCACACTAACTACCAGTAGCACCACCAACCCGACCCAAAACATGTTGCGCCGGAGCCAAGCTGTAATGCTGCTCCCCAAACTGGGACGATACTCTAGGTCTAAAACAGTCGGCTGGAAGCGGTTGTGGTACAGCGTGCACTCTTTAGCATGAGGGCGTTGAGGAAACGTACAGGAATCATCGGCATCGTATGTGCAGGTTTCACACAGCACCTGCTCTGCCGCCGCGCGGTAGAGCAACACACCCGGATGGCCATACGCTTTAAGCGTCACTCCGCAATGAGGACAGGCGATCGCATCAGTCGCAACCAATTGATGACAACGGGAGCACTCAGTCATAGCAAGATTGATCAAATTTGGCAGGTGTACAAGATCAACAAACGTTGCAGCCGCGTTGCCCTCACCGCTCACTCCATAAACTTGCGCTGCTGAAACGCTGCCGATTCCATTAGTTCGTAGGTATCACCCATCGCAGCGGCAAACCGAGCGTCTACCTGGGCCAATTCCTCTGGCGGTATGGAATGCCATTGCTCTAAACTTTCCCACCGCACAACCGTGACTATCTGGGTTAAATCATCGGGGCTAATCCAAACCTCTTTACCCAAGAAGCCAGGGTAGGTTGCCAAGGCCGCCGTCCAAATTTCATTGTCTTGCTGCACAAACTGTTCTCGCAACTCCGCTACCACCTTAAACTTCAACCACTCAATAACCAAAGTAGATCACTCCAAGCAAAATAACAGCTGCACTCGCGGGTTGGGGTGCTTACTCTAATTTTACTTGGTGCTACTTGAAACTCGCTTGCGGACGGAAATCACTACCAAAATCGCCTGAATACCGATAAAGTTTGAGGGCAACCCATTTGCCAGAATAGAACAGTAGATCATCCCCATCTGGCTCTCTCTAGGTAGATTTTAAGAAAATGGACAATAGCAATTTATTGAAACAACTGCTCATGTTGGGCATCGGCACCACCTCTTTGGTGGCCGAGAAGCTGCGAGACGTGAGCGACCAGTGGGTTACCGATGGTAAGTTAGACCCAGAGCAAGCCACGGCATTTATCAACGATATGATGCAGCAGCTTAAGAGTGAACAGGGTAACTTTGAAGTCCAGATGCAGCGACAGCTCAAAAACGTTTTGCAAGATTTGGGCGTACCTCGTCAAAACGAAATGGACGAGCTGCGAGGACGCCTCGATCGCCTAGAGCGGCAAATGCGCGATCTGGAAAATCGGCAGTGGCGATAAAAAAGCGAGTCGATGTCAGACTGGCTGAGCCATCAGACTTTCTGAGTCAGCTAATTTCTCGTTGCCGCTCTCTTCCCAGTGCGGTATACACTAAGAAAAAGTTAGCTTAGCGTTATTGGCGTTCAGGAGGTTTTTGTGCGGGAAATTCTCATTAGTTTGGGGGTCATGGTAGCTTGTTGCCTATTTCTGGTAGTGGCACAAATCACAGGGTCGCGGCAAGAGGCGATCGCCGCTTCCCTGTCCACGTCGCGCTCTTCCCCAGCAGCGATGACCACAACAGTTGAAATGTCAGCCCCTTTAGAGAACCCCATGCTGGCTGCCCCCATACTGGTTGCCAGTGCAGATACTAGCGGCAGTACCGCAGAGGAGAATGCCAACGTGAGCGAAGCTGAATCGGAGTTGAAATATACCGAAACTGAATCGGGCTTGAAATATCTTGATGTAGAGGTGGGCACGGGAGCCACCCCCCAGTCTGGGCAAACGGTTGTAGTTCACTATACCGGAACCTTAGAAAACGGTACTAAGTTTGATAGTTCACGCGATCGCAACTCGCCTTTCTCGTTCAAGATCGGCACGGGTCAGGTGATTCGCGGTTGGGACGAAGGGCTAAGCACCATGCGAGTTGGCGGCCAGCGTCAGCTGATCATCCCTCCCGACTTGGGCTATGGGGCGCGGGGTGCAGGCGGTGTGATTCCTGCCAATGCCACCCTCTTGTTTGATGTGGAGCTGCTCAGAGTTGGCAGTTGATCTGCTTTAAGCTAGTAGTTCTCTAAGCTAGTAGTTCTTTAAGCTAGTAGTTCAGCTTCAACAAACCAGTTTTCCCACAAATTAAAATTCAATTAAGCCAGATAGGTCTGCGCCTGTGCCGTTTTATTTCGGCTGCGCTCTCCTATCTGGCTTTGATTTTATGTAGTTTTATCACGCTTTGCCGCTAGTCGTTTCTTTGCCATATTGCAGTGGGAATAGCTAAATCAAGCTGAAAATCAAGCTGATCGCATCAGAAATGAGTGGTGCCCAATTTATAGTCACTGCCGGCAAAAAATATACAAAAACCATTACTCTCCGTTTACCTCCGTTAGATCTTGTACCCAGCGGGAAACCTAGATACAGAATCCAGATCAGGATCATTAAACTGAATCGAATCAAAGTTCAATCCAGATCTAATGTGTCTCTATGGTGCTCAACTCAGTGCCAGCAGTTTATGCGAGTTGAGTTTTGCCACAGAGCAGGGTTGGCGCTTAGTTGTCCTAAGACTGTGATTGCCGTCCCCTTGATTGATTAACCCATCCGCCTTCAGAATTGTTGAGAATATCTTATGGTGAGCACAATTCCTCCTTCCGCCAAACTAAAAAATCCTAAGAAACATAATCACTATGGATTTCGAGATTTCTTTCAGTTTGACGCCGACAAAGGCACCATTTTGGACTGGAACGGTAGCCAAAACCTGCTGACGACTGAAGATTTCATTATTGGATTGGTGGAAGGGCTAGAAGAAGAAGTAGGAGATGCGTCAGCGGCCATTATGTATACCATTGGCTGCGAATGGGGACAAAAGGATGCTTTCTTCTTTGAGAAATGGTTTGAGAAAGAGTTTGACCGCAGTATCCGTCAGGCCAACCTGATGTTTTTGCTAGAAACCTGGTGGTGGCCGTTTACCTCTCAAGGCTGGGGCCGTTGGGAAGTAGATATGGGCGATCGCAAACAAGGGTTCATGTTCATCAACATTTTCGACTCGGCTGTAGCTCGGACGTTAGGCGATGTCGGTAAACCCGTGTGTTATCTCTATGCTGGGCTGTTTGCTGGGTTTTTTACAGAACTGGTAAAAAAACAGCTGAGCTGTATTGAAATTCAGTGCTACTCAATGGGTGAAACCTACTGTAAGTTTTTAATTGGAGGGCAAGACCGCATTGATGCCGCTTCTTTTTGGTTGAATGAGGGAGCTACCGCCCGGGATATTGAGAAACGTCTGCGGGTAGGAGATAACTTGAAATGAGCGTCAGAACCCCACTTGCAACCAACGGTTCAACCTCTCACTTCTCTCAATCCTTTCAATCCTCTGCGGCCTCTCACTTTTCTCAATCCTCAGATTCAGACTGGTTGCAGCTCAGTACCCAACAATTTTTCAGTCGCTTCAACTGGGACAATAATCCACCTGAGGTTCAACAGCTGCGCCAAAACACGGTTGCAGGCAGCACTGCGCCTTTGAGTATGACTCTTTCGGTCAGCCAGTTTTTTGGCGCAATCAATTGGGAGGGTGAGGCGATCGCCCAGGCTCACCCTGCCGTTCAAGCCTCACCCGACGCTGGCCTCAGCGGTGCCGACAGCTTCACATTAGACATCTTCTCAGACCTATTTTGAGTTAACTTCTTTCCGCTATTCCCACCTCATCCCCACACGCTATGCACCCAAAGATTGAGTCCGCCTTTAATGAAGCCGAGAATCGCTACCTTCACCCCGAAGAATTGGGTATTATCACTCAATATGTAGAGTCTTTGCCAAAACGGATGCATGCCTACTGCACTCTGCGAGACAAGGAGATGACTATTATGCAGCAGGTGGCAGATCAACTGGTGAAAACGTTACCTGGTGAAACGACCGAAGCGTTAGAGCGCAGCATCAAAAATGCGCTGTTGGTCATGCGTTACTGTGCGATGGGCATGTTGCTGAACAACGAAGCCTTTGTCAAAGAACGGTTGCACACCTGGATGGGGCAAAGCATGAAGGCTTATCACAGCCAAACAGTTGACTCTGCCCTCTATGAGCTTCTCACCCAATCCCTGAACCAGTCTCTCACGCCTCAACAGCTCAGCTTTTTTAATCCAATGCTGGCAGCAGCTCAAGCCGAATTCTTGCCACAAGATCAACCCTTAACCGCTGCTGCCCTGGGTTGGTAATCGCCTCATCCTTTAACCACACTCCTCCTTCTAACCTTCTAACCTCATGATCTCTGTTGCTGACTTACTCGTTAACGATCGCATTCCCGGTAGCTACTTCGCCACTGATGCCTACGTGCGCAGTGATTTAGAAATGGGCTTGCTAGAGAATCGGCAGGGCGATCGCCTGATTGCCCTACCCGAAACCCTGATTCAAGCGATTTATAGTGGGTTAGATAAGGAGACGGGGCAGGCTTCCCGCCTCGTGTTGTTCAACTGTGGACGCTGGTGGGGTAAGAACTTCTATGCCCGGTTTTGTGCAGAAGTGACTGACTACTACGGCATACCCCTGTCTAATATGGCCATGGTCGAATTTATGCAGGCGCTGCAACAGTGTTGGATTACCCATGGCTGGGGTAAAGTTGACCTTGATCAAAGCTATCAGCATCGGGGTTTCTTAGTGATCAAAGGCTGGAACTCGGCCTTTGCTCGATTGGCGCTCAAGCATGAACAGCCGGTGTGTTATTTAGAAGCTGGCATCTTGGCCGCCTTCTTTAGCCAGCTGACGGGTAAAGATTTGCACTGCATTCAAACCACCTGCGAATCCATGGGGGCAGACTGCAATCGCTTTGTGCTGGGGTTGGCCAAACGGTTAGAACCAGCAGAGACGATGGTGACTAACTTGGCTCACGATGCCATTATGCAAGCGCTCTGTGGCGAAAACTAAGACTTGGCGCTAACGAGTGGACTAAACTCTGAAGTGTTGATCAAGTTTTTGTAGTGATCTGCTTCGATTTGCTGTTCTTTTGACTGGCCATTTGCGCGTGCTTATCCCTCCGTCCCGTCACCTAGGTAAAGAGCCGAGTCGCTCGAAATATCGGCTTTTAGGGTTGGTTGGGCAAGGGCAGTTCGGTCGGGTGTTTTGTGCGATACATCGGCAAACTGGAGAATTGGTGGCGCTCAAAAATTTAGAGCGAGAGCGGTTCTCGACCCATAAGTTTTTGCGAGAACTGCGATTCTTGCTGAGTTTGCAGCACCCCAATATTGTGACGTGCAAAGCGTTAGAACATACTCCAACCGGGCGCTGTTTGGTGATGGACTATTGCGAGGCAGGAACGCTGCGGAGCTTGATGGATGATGAGATCCGGCTGGCGCTGCCGCAAAGTCTGAAGCTGGTGACTGATATTTTGGCAGGGCTAGAACATGCCCATAGCCACGGCATTATTCACTGTGATATTAAACCTGAAAATATTTTACTCAACGTTCAAGCCTATGGCTGGACGGCTAAAATTTCTGATTTTGGCATAGCGCGCTTAATCCAGGAGCTGCCAGAGCTACCCACAGATCGAGGAAACACCGGATCTCCAGCCTATATGGCTCCCGAACGGTTTTATGGACAATATTCTCCAGCCTCAGATATTTATTCGGTGGGGGTTTTGCTGTTTGAGCTGTTGGCCGGACACCGCCCTTTTTCGGGTACGCCGCTGGAGTTAATGTCGGCTCACCTCAACCAAGCGGTCAGGTTGCCGGAGTCGATTCCAGCCATCTGGCAACCGATTATTGTCCAGGCACTGCAAAAATTGGCAGCGCGGCGGTTTCATTCGGCGGCGGCTATGCGGGCGGCAATCGATCAGGTGATGGCGATCGCCTCTGGGCTCTCGGGGACAGAGTTGCCCCTGCTAGGTCAGCCCCTGCTAGGTCAGCCCCTGCTAGGTCAGCCCCTACTAGGTCAGCCCCTACTAGGTCAGCCCCTACTAAGACAGCCCTTGCTGCAACCGATCGCTCATTTCCCATCGAGTCCCTTTCAAGCCAACGTTGAGCAGTCCTTAGCTGATCCCTGTACGGGTCTTACGGCTCTGGTGCCAGAGGCTCTCAAACCCACCCTCAAGCCCTTTCCTGGGCAGGTGGAAGTGTATGTAGCCAGCCGCAATCATGTCATGCGACAGCGCTATCTAACGACAGCATCAGAGTCTCCTGTGGTAGAGCCTCCTGTGCTAGAGGCTCTTGG
>CASBQJ010000375.1 GCA_949127705.1 Synechococcales cyanobacterium PMM_0085 | reverse complement strand
GGGGTTGCTTCTGCTCTGACCAGTTTGTCCCAACCCAAATCCTTCAGGTTATTGTTGCGGCGGAGCGGGCGGGTGGCCAGTTCCAGCACGTCGCGGGCGTTGGTGAAGCCGTGGATTTGCGCAAAGGTAAACTCCACCGACCATTTGGTGTTGATCCCACGCGCTTCTAGGGGGTTGGCGTGTGCCATCCCTGTAATGACCAGGTCGGGCTTGAGATCGTAGATCCGCTGAATTTGGTTGTAGTTGTCGGGCTTTTCAATAATGCGGGGCAAGGGAACGCCCATCTCATGGCAGGTTTTTTCTAGCAGGGCGAGTTCGGCTCCCTGATAGCGTTTATCCATGTAGGGAATGCCGATTTCGGGCACCGTCATGCCGCAACGGACTAAGAAGCGCGCCAGCGAAATTTCTAACAGGTTATCGCCCATAAAGAAGACCGACTTACCGCGCAGCAGTTTGACATAGTCTTCTAGCCCCGCCCAAATCTGGGCTTCGCGCTCGTCCAACCCCTTGGGTTCAATCCCAAACACAGAACAGATTTTCTCGATCCAGGCGCGGGTGCCATCGGGTCCAATGGGGAATGGTGCGCCGATCAGCTTGCACTTGCGGCGGCGCATTAGGGTCGTTGCCGTGCGAGACAGGAAGGGGTTGATGCCGCTGACGTAGTAGCCCTCTTCTAAGACGGGCAATTCTGTAAACCGCTTGGCCGGAAGCCAGCCGGAAACCTTGATCCCCTGCTTTTTCAATTCCAGAGTTAGCTGCGTCACCACCGGGTCGGGCAAGGAGCCAAACAGCACCAGCGGCGGATGATCGACGTATTCTGATTCGTCGGCCTTGACATCCTCTTTTTTGCGCCCAAAGTTCATCAGCTTTTGGACGGCATTGCGTTCTGCCTTTTCGGTCTCGCTGGCGGGGGCTTTGTCGGGACAACGATGTGCCATGGCAGCCAGCACCGTGTCTTCGCCTTGGGTGAAGGCGTAGTCCAACCCGTTGGCGCGCGCTACCACAATCGGGATGCCGATCTCAGACTCTAGCCGAGGTGCTAACCCTTCCAAATCCATTTTGATGATTTCGGTGGTGCAGGTGCCAATCCAGACAATTACAGACGGGTTGCGATCGCGTTTAATCTGCACACACAGCCGTTTCAGCTCTTCATAGTCATTGAGCTGAGCCGAAATATCGCCTTCTTCTAGCTCGGCCATGGCATAGCGCGGCTCGGCAAAAATCATTACACCCATGGCATTTTGCAAAAAGTAGCCACAGGTCTTGGTACCTATCACCAAAAAGAAACTGTCTTCAATTTTTTGATATAGCCATGCCACACAGCTAATGGGGCAAAACGTATGGTAATTCCCCGTTTCGCACTCAAACTCAAGCGCCTGAGGCTGGGTTTCTGCCAAGGTCATAAGATCAATTTCCTTTTTTTATCAGGGAGCAACTATCAAGAACAGGGTGGGGCGAGCGTCTCGTTCGCCTAGACGGGCAAAATGCCGATCCGACAAAATTACAGTTTGTTTAATTCACGTTCGTAGCGAGAACATCCTGAGCCGATCCTTACTCCCGTCCCCCATCAGCCTCGCCACCCCAAACGCCGTGGCACGATTCATCAATCAGCGACGGCAGCTGTTGAGGCTTTTTGAGCGGAGGCGACGCATCTACCGCCTCATTTAGCGCTGGAGCACCGCTAGGGAGCATTTTGACCGACTCTGTCATTGCCTCCTCCTCGACGGCCTCTAGCAGCTTCAATTCCTCGTCCGGGTTGAAGTTTAACCCCAGCGCCATCACAATCCGGTCAGGGTTGTGGCTGAGATCAACAATTAACGGCAGCATGGTGGTGAGCTGCGGTTCTAGGGTAGACAGCGTGGCTAAGATAAACCCCGATGACGGACGACGTTGACCTCCACAATCCACCCAAACCCCCAAACGGGTCAGCCAGAGACGATTTTCGCGATAGTAGTTCAACCACTTCGCCTTCAGGGATTGGCGGAGATACTGGGCGTTCATGAGATCAGCAATTAGGAGTTAGGGGCCAGGTTACAGGTTACAGGGTTACAGGCGCGTCTAAGCACCTGATTTTCTCCTCACTCACCTGCAACCCGCCTCTGCTAACGCCCCAAAGACTAAACCATCATGAGATCTAGCTCTTCGCCTTCCACTCGCGCGGGTGGAGCCTTGGGGTTGAGGTAGAAGTCTGACAGCAGACTGAACAGGTCGCGATCGGGGGTGTCGGTGGGGACAACGCCTTCCGGTGACGCCAGAATCTGGTCAGCAATATTGAGATAGTAGTCGCAGACATAGTTGAGCGAGGGGTCTTTTTCTGCCATTTCAAATAGGGTTTTGCCCTTCACCCGAGAGACGCGAATATCTTCGATCAGGGGCAAAATCTCTAGCACAGGCATGGGAACAGCCTCGATGTATTTGTCGATCAAGTCGCGCTTAGAGGTGCGGTTGCCGATCAGCCCAGCCAGACGCAGCGGGTGAGTCCGAGCTTTTTCGCGGACAGAGGCCGCAATCCGGTTGGCGGCAAACAGCGCGTCAAACCCGTTGTCGGTCACGATCATGCAATAGTCGGCATAGTTAAGCGGCGCGGCAAATCCGCCACACACCACGTCACCCAACACGTCGAATAGAATGACGTCGTATTCATCGAAGGCATTCAGTTCTTTCAGCAGTTTGACGGTTTCACCCACCACATAGCCACCGCAGCCCGCTCCAGCTGGAGGCCCACCTGCTTCGACGCAATCGACGCCGCCATAGCCCTTGTAGATCACGTCTTCCGGCCACACGTCTTCGTAGTGGTAGTCCTTTTCTTGCAGCGTATCGATAATGGTGGGAATGAGGAACCCAGTTAGGGTAAAGGTGCTGTCGTGTTTGGGGTCGCAGCCAATTTGCAACACTTTCTTGCCGCGACGGGCGAGAGCGACGGAGATGTTGCAGCTTGTGGTGGATTTTCCGATTCCACCTTTTCCGTATACGGCTAGTTTCACGCCAGTGTCTCCTAAAGGATGATCTCAAACGGGG
>CASBQJ010000374.1 GCA_949127705.1 Synechococcales cyanobacterium PMM_0085 | reverse complement strand
GCGCTAAAGAAGCCCTTCTCCTCAAAATAATCGGCCATTTGCTTGAGCGACCACCCTTCAGGAATGGTGAAGCTCTCTAGGACTACTTCCCCCTGCCAAATTTTGTTAGCAATTTGAGGCAGCGTTGCGGTAGGTGAAAGCGCATAGGTTCCTGCCTGGAAGCCACCCTCCCGGTTTTGCCAGGTTTGCCAGCGCGTCCACGCATCCCAAGCTGGGGTTGAGTGAATTAGCCCTGCTGCTTTGAGATCTGCGCCAATTTGGGTGGCTGTACTGCCGGAGGGAATCGTTATAGTTATTTGGGGTGTGTTCGCCGTTTCAGTGCTAGGGGCGACGGTCGGTGAGGTAGCAGACCCATCAGAAACGGCAGTCGCTACCGGCGCGATCGCGCTCTGCCACCAGCGCCAGCTTTGCCATCCACCTACCCCCAGCGCCATCAGTAAAAGCGCCAGTAAAACCAGCCATTTAGGAACGCCTTGAGTTGCTTTCATAGCACATTCTAGAGGTCTATTTAGCTTGAAGCAAGCGTCCCTGTTTTGCTTACTCTTGCTCAGTCAGCAGGGCGCGATCGCCTGGAATTGTTCGTTGACATCTGGCCGTTTGCGTGGGGTTCATCCAACCTGAAAGCGGTTGTTGGCCACAGGGAGAGGAATTCGTTAGCCGCTAATCGAGTGAATCAAACAACTGTTCTTCTAGCTGCACTCGGATGGCCTGAAATTCTTCGGGGGAAAGTAATTCTGGCTCACCTTTAGCATTGAGGCGGGCAAAGAACATCAGCGGATCCAGCGGGGTGCAAATATCGTATTCTTGCTCTTTATAGTAGAAGTACGTAATCCGCTGAAACTGTTCAGAGTCAGTTGGCGCATCTTCTTCGCCAATGTCCACTGTAATCAGTTCTTCTTCGTCTACCTCAGGCAGATCACCCACAGCCGTCAGCGTGTAAGCCGTGCGTTTGAGTGCTAGGTCTTGTTCTGCCAACACTGCCCGCGCCGTCTCGAAAACTTCGTCAATTTCTTCTTCGGTTAAATCTACTAGGGTTTCAGCCTCTTCGTCTTCTTCATCGGTTTCCCAAGCAAAAATTTCGATCGGGGCATCCACTGGTAACAGGAGTAGATAGTCTTTGTCTTCTACTTGGAGGGAGTGCTCGACATAGCACTGGAGCGATCGCCCATTCTCATCGGTTAAGTTTACGGTCGGCATTTCGTCCATGTCGTCTTGGTTGAGTCCAAAATTATTTTTGTCGTTCCCTGCTTTTGTCATCCCACTGTCCTTAAAAACCACAATTTGTTATCGCAACACCGCTCGAGAACCCATTTCTACCGGTTTGAACCCATAGATTTAGGTGTTTAACCCCACCGCGAGTTTTGACCGATCGACAACATCTTCTAATGAAAACTTTACAGCATCACTGCAACGCCATCGCCCTGTCTTTGGGAATGATTAGGGAAATCTGTCATGTTCTGTCGTCAAAACGTCTAGCGGTGTTGAAGGGATCGGGTAGAGTGGCTCTGCGCTGATCTAACCACTGTTGCAGAATAATTGCCGCTGCCTTGCGATCAATCAGGTCGCGATGACGAGAAGGCGATCGCCCCTCGGCTAATAATAGCTGCTCGGCTTGGTGCGATGTCAGACGTTCGTCTACATACTCAATCGGTAAGTGTAGAGCTGCCCCAAACCGTTGAGCTAGCCGTCGGGTCTGTTTGGCTTGGGTGCCTACGTCGCCGTTAAGCATATAGGGCATCCCAATGACTAAGACCTGTACTTGACGTTCGGTTGCCAGATTACGAAGCAGCGCCACATCTTCTATGAAAGCACGCCGGATAATAGTCGTTAGCCCCGTTGCAATTAGTCCGGTTCCGTCACAGCCTGCCACCCCAATTCGCTTTTTGCCTAAATCTAACCCTAGCGCCGAAAGCCTGACACGCGACATGGTGCCTTGACTAACCTTGTGGGCAGTTAGAATCTGGCGAACGATTAGACGGTGTGGGTTTGACTGCTCCGCTACTAGATTCATGAGGGCTAGCCGTTGGCCCATTGGGGTGCGCTAGATCTGCTGGTGGATTGCTCTGCACTTGAGGCAGCTGACGAATCGACTCAATCAGTGAGAAGCGGCTGGGAATTGGTTTGCGGACAGGTTGCAGGCTTTGGAGCACTTCAGGCAGCTGTAGTCCTTCGAGGGGCTTGGCTTCCCGCAATTTGTGCCAGACCGATCGCGATAGCATCAGCGTGTGATCGGTTTGCTCAGCACCGATTTGCCCCAGGTAATCTTCCCGTTCGGGCTGATAGTCTGATGAAATGACTCGGAGCGACTGTTCGGGATAGGCTCGCACCACCTTGGCCATTTGGCAAAACAACTCGGGGTAAAGCCAAGTGTAGGCGGGATGAACGGTGATCTGAGCTTCGTGGGGCTGGGTGCCGCTGTTACACAGTCGCAGCTTAAAATAGCCAATGGCGGCTTTGCGCTGCGGTTCAAATACGTAACCGCTGAGGGTTTCAGTTTGATTCAGCCAGCGGTTGACGCCCTGGGAAGCACTATGCAGGACGCCAGTTTTAAAATCTGAAATATGGCGGTCGAATACCTGCCGGACGTGGGGCGGCATGGAAACGGTGTCGAGTTGGTATAGCAAACTCGCATCCACATTGCCCACAGGTAGCAGGTTTGGCAGGTCTGGCTCACGCTCTGCCAAGGTTTGCAGCAGGTGGGGTGCGATCGCCCAATAGGTCATTTGCGCCAACGGTTGAAACCCGCTTTGGCGACACAGACCAATGATGTCATTGTCGTTGACGTTGACTTCAATTAGCCAAGTGCGAGCTTCCCAAATCGTTTGCAGACAGTAGCGCAACAGCTGGGTACCCACGCTAGATGGCGATGACTGGCCAACGTCTCCAGGGGTAGGCGCGGCGACAGCGATTTGGTCTACCCGCCAAGTGCTGCGTGTTTGGTTAAAGGGAGAAACCTGAATTACCCCTCGAAGCTGCCCGTCCTGTTCGGCGACATAGGTCGAAAGCAAGTGCTGCAAAGGGTTAGGGAAGAGGCTTAGCCCCTTCATTAGCCCATACCAGCGGCGCATTTGCTGAAACCGTCTAGTCGCGTCGCTCTGGACTGCTGGAGTTTGATGCGCGTCGCGATCGGTTGCCATCAATCGCTCTAGCTGTTCTAGGTCGCGACGTTGGCACTGACGAATCACCAAATTTGAGGTTTCGGGGAGGGTAGAAGACATAATTGGCGTAGCTACGACTCTACATTTATGCTACATCCCTTTGTCGGAGACGGGATAAATTGAGGCATTAAACATACTCTAAATCTAAAGATATCCTCCCTTCCCCGCCTAGGCAATCCAACGCTTGGTAGTTTCTGGCGAATAGCAGCAAGCAATGGTGGGATCTGAGCCTAGGATTTTCTGAGAGTGTCGGTGGGACGAATCAGTACCACCGGGGTTTGTTCGTCAGCATTGCCAGCTGGGTTACTGATTAATGCCTGGGTTAAAAACTCTAGGGTGACGTCGGGGGTAGAGGCCAGAACTTTGACGGCTCTCAAATCATTCACATCTACAATCGCGGCTGATAGTCCTGTCTCTTGCTTAATTTGATCCACGATGCGCTGAGGTTGGTCGGGACCTAAGACAATAAACTGATCGTAAGGCGGCAGCGTCCCGGTGATGTCATCAATTAGACGAGCCTGTTCGCCAGCCAGTTGGTAGAACACGCCAGGTTTTTTGAAGACTTTTTTGGCGATCGCCCCCACCAAAAATGCCCCTGCCACTCGCCATGCACCAACCTGGTTAACTAGGGTTTGCATGCCGCAGGCGGTGGCCAAACTAGACGTGGGCATAAAGTAGTAGCACAACCGCTTAGCCAACCAGCCAGGGTTAATTTCGCTAGGGTAAATAAAACGGTCTTGCATAATCGCCACAGGGGACTCGCCCAGGGTCACCACATCGCCAGGTTGAGCGTGGGGCAGGACATACCGCTTGACGACCGTGACCGGATTATCTAGATGGGTGAGCAGATGAGTGCGAATGGGCATCACGTCTGCGGCCGCTGTGGGTCGCCAGCGATCGGGTTCATCTAGCGCCGGAAATTTAAGCGGGACTACCACATGGCGGGTTTTGGGAATGCGCCCCTGCGGCCCGTAGGTGACGTAGTCAATTCTGATCCAAACGGCTTGCAGCTGGCTCAGGTCGTCACCTTTAATTTCTAAGGTGAGTTCTGCTTTAGTCCGTTTGCCGACTTTAACAATGTAGCCAAACCAATAGCCGTCGGGGCGGGCGGGCGCATCGGCGTGTTTGGGCATGACTCGGATCTGGTGAGTTATCCCCGCTAACGACCCTTTCGACAATAGCGTTGCCTCCGCTTCGACATGGGGCACCATAATTTCTAACCGTTCGCTCAGGTTGCAGAACTCGACCTCGCCGACCAATAAGTATCGGTGGGGTTCGTATATTTCTAAGTTCCACTCACCTGGCGTGACTGCCAGAGCATTGCCTGGACGGCGGCGGAACTGCTGCTCTATGGCCAGCGCTCCCAACCCCGCGATCGCCGCTAAAATGCCCAACCCAGTCGTAATCATCCCTGCAACCACAACAACTCCCAGTAAATGGATTGAATCATTCATTTCCTATAGACATCTGCATGAGTCCTGCTTGAGGCCATGAGTTGGTTTTCAGCTTTGGTGACAAACAGCTGATGCAGGAGGTCTAATCTCTAAAAGTCTATAGAACAGGGGGAATGCTTGCATCCCAAAATCGCTGATCAAAGTATCGAGAATGATTAAAAATTGAAAAATTTACAAACCTTATCTTTCTGGGATAGGATACGGTGACTAGTGTTTTAAGTTTTGTAAAAATCTTAGCTCTACTTAAAATCTCGGCTCAGGCATATTGGGCTAACGACTTTAAGGATAGATTTGGCTTCCCCTCGGGGATGATTCGTGGTTTTGTTCAGGCGTAGTCTTCTGCGGAGTTTGTCATGGAGCGACTGGTAGCGATTGAGCGCGGATGTCTGCTAGGGCATTTGGTGGCGATGGCATTTGGATTGGCAGGGTTGCTCCTTGTCATGCCCCATCCCGAGTTTTTGGCGTTGCTGCCAGCGGGGGCAACCTTGTTTCGTTGGAGTATGGCGGGCGGGGGCGTCGTTTACATTTTATTGGGTGCGATCGCCGTTGCCCTCTACGCCTACCGCACGCTTGGTTTGCGAGATTGGCTGGCTTTTTGCATTCCGGCAATTGGTATTTCTCTCACCAGTGAACTTCTGGGTACGAGTGTAGGGTTCCCCTTCGGCGACTATTCGTATCTCAACGGCCTAGGATACAAAATTGCTGGCTTGGTACCGTTTACCATTCCGCTTTCCTGGTTTTATCTGGGGCTATCTGCTTATTTGCTAGCCCGAGTGGGGTTGGGCTTAAACCAGACGGCAACGGGTTCAACTAGCTGGGTTGGGTTGCGCCAGGTGGGTGCGATCGCCTTGGGTGCTTTAATGCTAACCTCGTGGGATTTTGTGCTCGATCCAGCGATGAGCCAAACGGCCATGCCCTTTTGGTATTGGCATCAGCCCGGTGCCTTTTTCGGCATGCCCTACCAAAATTTTGCAGGCTGGATGGGTACAGGGGTCGTATTTATGTCGGTGGCTGCGTTGCTTTGGCGAGGACGCATCCGCCAAATTTCGGTGGCTCAGCTCAGCTTGCCGTTGACGGTGTATTTAGGGAACTTTACATTTGCGATGGTGATGAGTTTGGCGTCTGGCATCTGGATCCCTGTCTTGTTAGGCTTGGCGTTGGGAGTTGTTCCAGCGCTGCTGTGCTATCAAATTTCTAAGCAGAATCTGTTGAGTCAAGGTGCTGTTGTTCTAGTTGAGCCAGCTGCGGAAAGCCTCAAGCCCACCGTGCCAGTTGGGGCAGCTACTAAATAGCCCTTGCCGATCGCCGAGTCCAAACGTTTTGGGTATTCACCGTTTTGAGCGACTTCTCTTTCAGTGCAGTGGTGGGTGCGATCGCCTTCATGCTGTTTGCGCTTCAGTTGCCTGCGCTGGCCATTTTATTATCTCGGTTGGTCAAGGGACCTAGTCGGACACCGCCTTTATTACCTCAACCCGCCACCCCCGATTTGATCGGCACCGTGAGCGTCGTTGTGCCAACCTTAAATGAAGCGCATCGTCTGTCTCCCTGTTTGGCAGGGCTGAGCCGTCAGAGCTATGAGCTGAGGGAAGTATTGGTTGTTGATAGTCGCTCTACAGACGGCACTGGAAACTTAGTTAAACGGATTCAACATCGCGATCCCCGTTTTCGCCTCATGCAAGACGATCCGCTGCCATCTGGCTGGGTGGGTCGTCCTTGGGCATTACATATCGGGTTTCTGCACACGTCTGAGCAAAGTAAATGGGTATTGGGGATGGATGCGGATACGGTGCCACAGCCCGGATTGATTGCTAGCTTAATCGCAACAGCCAATGCAGCGGGATACGATTTAGTGTCGCTTGCGCCTCAGTTTATTTTGAAATATCCCGGAGAATGGTGGTTGCAGCCGGCTCTCCTGATGACGTTACTGTACCGTTTTGGGCCGGTAGGAGCCGATGGCGATGGCAGTGAACGGGTGATGGCAAACGGGCAATGTTTTTTAGTGCGGCGATCGCTGTTGGCTCAGTTAGATGGCTATGCTAGCGCCCGCTCGTCGTTTTGTGATGATGTGACTTTGGCGCGAGTGGCGGCTGAGCAAGGGGCGAAGGTTGGGTTTTTAGATGGCTCTCGCTTGGTCAAAGTGCGAATGTATGAAGGCGCTAGCGAAACTTGGCGAGAATGGGGGCGATCGCTAGATTTAAAAGATGCCTGTGCGCCTGCTCAAAAATGGGGTGATTTAGGCTTTTTGTTAGCTGTTCAGGGGCTGCCGTGGATTGCCGCTCCGGTTTTAATGGGCTGGCTGGCACTAGGCTACGATTCATTGCCCTTGCGGTTGGCGCTCGGGATCAACGCCCTGTTAATTTTGATTCGGATTGGGATGCAGTGGGCCATTTTGCCATCCTATGACCAAACTGACGGAAAAGCGCCGTGGGTATTTTGGCTCTCTCCCTTAGCTGATCCCCTAGCGGTTCTACGAATTTTTTTGTCTTCAATCCATACTCCAACTCAATGGCGCGGTCGTCATTATGAGCGGTCGTCATGAGGAGGCGTTGAGTCGCGATCGCCAATAGAAATAACTAATAAAAAGGGAGCGATCGCTAAGAGGTATGCCATCCAAGGTCGGCTGGCAAGAAGCGACTCACTCCCTCAACATTCATTCACCTGTAATCATTAAGATATCAATGCCGTTTGTCAATGCCATGTTTCTTAGATGAACTTTGAGTGACAGATTGACACATGATCTGGCGGGAGCAGCAAACGGCATCGGGGAACGTTGTGGGGGTTGGAAATGATCGAAAATTGGGCAAGTTCCAGTCGCGCTATATTGGCTGAATCTGCAATTTCTAGTATTCTAGAACACAGTGTGGGATTGTCTTTCGGTGCCCATGCTTGGCCTGTCCCATCGTCATTGTTGCTTGTGCCATACGCTTGGGTTTCATCTAGTCATGTTGTCATGATGGGTTTGTTGCTTGGGTTTGCGATCGCCCATAGCGGGTTAGCAGCTCTTCGCCCTCAAGCCGAAAAGCTAGTAGGTGCGCGGTTTTATCGGGTTCTATTTGCGCTAGTTAGTCTACCGCTGGCAGTTATTTTAATTGTCTATTTCATCCAGCACCGCTATGACGGGCTACAGCTATGGAATTTTCAGGGGCAGCCGATAGTTGAATCAATTGTGTGGGTGTTATCGGCGATCTCGTTTATTTTTCTTTATCCGGCAACATTTAACTTATTAGAAATTGCAGCGATCCAGAAACCCGAAGTGCACCTGTATGAAACCGGGATTATTCGGATTACTCGCCATCCGCAGATGGTGGGTCAGGTAATCTGGTGCATTGCCCATACCCTGTGGTTAGGCACCACATTTATGCTGGTGACTTCAGCGGGGCTGATTTTACATCACCTGTTTGGAGTCTGGCATGGCGATCGCCGTCTACGGCAACGCTATGGAGAATCCTTTGAAACCTTGAAATCACGTACCTCAGTGGTGCCATTCTGGGCCATTGCTCAAGGGCGTCAAACCATTGAATTAAAAGAGTTTTTACGCCCTTCTTATTTAGGGATTGCTATATTTATAGGACTACTTTGGTGGGCACATCCGTGGTTCATTCGTTCAGCAGGTGCCATAGGCTAATAGAATGATCCCAAATAGATTCCAAAGATTGAAAGCAAAATAGATTTTTGTTGATGGCAAAGATTGAAGGCATACCTCGAACCTTAGAAAAAGCTATGGTAATTTCTGTCAATGAAAGCAATTTTCCGGACGAAGTTTTAGCGTCCACCATGCCTGTTTTAATTAATTTTTGGGCACCTTGGTGTGGTCTTTGCCGAATCGTTAATCCTTTGCTGATCAAGCTCCAATCTGACTGTGGAGTGCAAGTCAAGCTAGTTAGCATCAATGCTGACGATAACTTGAAACTAGCGACGGCGTATCGCTTGACTACGTTGCCTACTCTTGTCCTACTAGAGCAGGGAACCGTTTTGCATCGGTTCGACAACTTTCACAGCTCGGATGAAATCCGCAGCGCAGCGAAAACATTTCAGTCTGCTATTGACGCCCTGCGGACAAGCTATAGCTATACGGCTTAGGCTCTTTAGCAGCAGTTCTGGACACTTCAGCGTCTGCCCACAAGTTCGGCAACGGTTTGAATTGCAGACAGAGGCAGACTATAGAAATACTGACGGCGAAACTGATCTTCGCGGACGGCTGCTAAAAATTGGGCGATCGCGTCCGACCGTTGGTCGGCTGTGGAGCTAGGCTGTTCGGCTTTGTCCCACCGACACCAAAAGTCGCAAGCCGACGCAAAGAGTTCACAGCAGGGGGATGGAGTAATCTCAAAGTCCAGCAGGGTTAATGCCTGTAACCCAAGCTGTAGCGAGCGATCGCCTATATTCAACTTAGTTAAGAGCTGCTTGCGAGTTGCTGATTGGGCCGTGCGACTCAGATATTTAGCTATCCCGATCAGCATCTGCCAAACTGCGTCTGGTGTCTTTGCCTCGGGAGGAGTATAGGCGATCGCCAGCTGCTGATTAGCGGCGATCGCGCGCTCTAGGGAAACTTGCAGCTCGTCCCAACTGGCGGGGCATTGGGTTAGAAGCAGCACCGTTGCCGTTTCAATTAGCTCTGCGGTAGGGCGATCGCGCCAGTCGAGTAACCCGCCCGATTTGAGCTGGCTAGG
>CASBQJ010000373.1 GCA_949127705.1 Synechococcales cyanobacterium PMM_0085 | reverse complement strand
CCGTATGGACAAATGTCCAGCCCCGACTGGAGATTTCGACCTGTTCGGGTTGACCACCCCGGACGGGGTTAGGGCGGATGAACCGAATGCTGCGGAAGGCGTAGGCGCGCAGGCTGGGGTCGTTGGGATGGGGACGGGGCGCAATGGTGTCGTCGTAGGTGGTTTCGGTGCGGTTGCCCAAGGTGTCGGCGATCGCCGTAATCCGCCCTAAATTGTCGCGGCTAATGGTGTAGCGGTCGGGCATGGCGACCTGAATTCGGGTTTGGCTATAGCCAGACGGCACATAGCGCACAAAGAACCCATCGGGATGCAGCGACCACCGCCCGCTCGGTACCTGCCGACTGCCTTCACCCAAACCGACCTCGCCTGCTAACACGGCAATTTGCTCTAGCTGGGCATAGGAGGCATTGCCACTGCTAAAGAGCGATCGCAAGTTGGCCTCGGCCGCCAGCACTTGGCGCACGCCAGCCGGTAGCTCCGCAAACAGCCGACTTTGCACTTCGGGAGGAATTTGACCTAGCGCGCCGCCATTGAGTTTGGTAATTTCATCTCGGGTGAGCAATCGCCGCGCTACCGCTTCGAGGTTGTCGGATAGGTCATTGACGCGAGTGCGCGCCAATATTGACCAGATCAACACCTGAATGTCGCGCTGGGCAATGTCTGGGTGGTCTACAGAATTTTGTAAAATGTGGCGAATGATCGTGTCTCGTTTGCCCTCAATTGGGGCGTAGAGGTAGCCGTCACCACCGCTAGGAGCGTGGGTGCCTGCGTGTAGGCAGTAGCTTTGGGCAGTGAATTCGTAAACGCCAGGGGTGAGGATGAAGCTACCGTGCTCGCCCCGACGCAGCTGAGTCATTGGCGTCACGCGCTGGGGGTTGAAGTCATCTAGCAGCGCAATTTCAGTGACGGCATTGGCCAGACCAGTGGAGATGGGGGGTTGCTCTCGCAGCAGGTCGTTTAAGCCGGGTACAGGCGGCAGGGGAATTTCGGTGGGCAGCCCCGGAATGCCTGGAATGGGTAGCCTAAACTGAGCGAGCGCGGGGGTTGGAGTCAGCAGCAATAATCCGGCCAGGATGAGATAACGCATACGATCCTCTACGTGAACCTATCAGGTGCTTTCAGGTGAATCTCCTTCCGTTTTCTTCGCCAATCCACTTAGATCCGGCTAGTTTCAGGAGCCACTAGTAGTCTGAGGCGTAAATCTGCCTACCATTCGTAGTGCAGGCTTCCAGCCTGCGCGGGCAAGATGCCCGCCCTACAGTAGCTAAACTTGCGCCGTCTTCTACTAGTTTGTTAGAGCGTCACTATTCTGTCAGAGCGATCGCCCCTCTGCACAGAATTAGCTTCAAATTGCAACACTAGCCATTAGCGCTGCATGAACAACAGCCAAATGCCGCCCAGAGCCAGCACAACGCCCACAATTGCCCGAGGGCTGACCCGTTCTCCGAGCCAGAGGCTGAGGGGAATGACGAATAAGGGACTGGTGGCGACCAGCGATTGGGCAATGCCGGCTGGGGCATATTTAAGCGCCGTTTGTTGCAGCCAGATGCCTAGGTATGTACCGGCAAAGGCGGTGCCGATGGTAATACTGAGAATGCGGGGCGATCGCAATACCCCAAATTCTTGCTCAACTGCCCGCCCAAATTCTCGCCACATTTGCCGCTGGATGCTGATCCACACCAGCAGCACCAGCATCCCAGCCGCCAAGCGGATCAGCGTACTCCACAGCGGGCTGATATCGGTGGTGGCCAGGGCAGATCTAGACAGGACAGCCCCACTGGCCTGCCCAAAGGCGGCAATCAAGCCATAGACAATCCCTCGCAGTGGTCGGAATTTACCCTCGCGTTGGTCTGGCTCTTGTTCAACCACCACCCAGGCCACACCCAAGCAAGTCAGGCTAATTCCAGCCCAGGCCGTGACAGTTAACTGCTCTTGCAAAAATATCAAGGCCAGTACGGCAGTCAGCGGTGGAGCCAGGGCTTCCAGCAGCAGCGCCCGTCTGGCTCCAATGCAGTTGAGGCAGGCAAAAAAGGCGGTGTCACCCACGCCAATGCCAATTGCGCCACTCAACACCAGCCGCAAAACCGCACCCGGATCCATCTGAGGCAGCGCGTCTTGGCGCACCACAAAGGTGAGCAGAATTAGCCCAATGGAAATGCTGCCTTTGGTGATATTCAAGGTCAGCGGGGAGAGGCGCTGCCCCAGGTGGGTGTAGACAAAGGAGGCGATCGCCCAGATCAACGCTGCACCGATGGCGGCCAGTTCGCCTGTGAAGGGAGCCAGGAAAGCAAGCAAGAGAAATCGGGGATAGGAGGACAGAGGTTACAGGACACAGGACAGAGGTTAGCGCCCGATTTTCTTTAGCGCGGCCACGGTTTGCTCAACCGAGACCAGCGTGTTGGCACACAAAATCCCTGACGCCGCCACCGCTGGGACGCCGATGCCGGGTAGGGTGCTGTCTCCCACCCGGTAGAGTCCGGCGATCGCCGTTTGGGTGGACGGGAACAGGCCCTGTCCGGCCGCGATCGCAGGGCCGTAGGTGCCGCGATGGCGGCGCAGAAAGCGGGCATGGGTCAGCGGCGTGCCGATTAGCTCCAGGGTGATGCGATCGCGAATGTCGGGAATGACGCGTTCAAGGGCGCGATAGAGGGATAGGGCGCGATCGCGTTTTTTGGCCTGGTAGGCATCACTGCGGCGATCGAGCTGCTGCCAGTCTTCGTAGGGTTCTAGGGTGTAGGCATGAACTACGTGGTGGCCGGGTGGAGCCAAGTTCGCATCCCACACCGAGGGCATCGAGATCATGCAGGTGTTGCCGGGAGTCGTCAACTCGGCCTGGGCACTGTGGACGACGACATGGTGCCCCGTTAGCCCCTCTAGCCCCGCCGCCCGAATCCCTAAGTGCAAATGCATAAAGCTATCGACAGCAGGGGTGGCCAGGGCAGTTTGGCGATCGCCAGCCGGCAGAGCATCTGGAGGCAGCAGGTGATTAACGGTATCCCACAGCGTGGCATTGGAAATCACAATCGGGGCGTTTAACACCTCACCACTGCGGAGCCGCACTCCGATCGCTCGACCCTCTTCCACCAAAATTTGTTCTACATGCGCATTCAACCGCAGTTCGCCGCCGCGTTTTTCTAACCCCCGCACGAGGGCTTGCACAATGGCTCCACTGCCGCCGATCGGGTAGTCCACCCCCGATCGCGTGCGTTCGCCAAACATAAAGGCGACTTCTGGGGCGATCGTGCCTGCTGCCGTCAATCCCGAGAGCAAAAAACATTCCAGATTAACCAACCGCCGCACCCACGGATCTTGCACCTCTTGATCGAGCAAATCGCCGACCGAACCCTGGATCGTGCCAATTTGAGGCAGCAGTTTCAATAGTGCCAGCGGATAGCGGCTCAGTAGCAGTGGCAAGAGCTGCCAGTCGGCTCGCAGCGCCAGGGTAGGAATGTCGCGCAGCCCGCTATAGAGCTTGAGGAATCGTTGCTCTAACCGTTCTAGCTGTTTTGCCCCCTGAGGGGTAATCTTGGCCACCGCCGCCCGGTAGCGATCGCCCTCGCCATAGACCGGAAATGTGCCGTCTGGGAAATGGTAGTGCCCCAAGGGGTCATAGGCGATCGCAGGCACCGCTTCTTCCAACAGATCTAGCACCTGCCGCAATGGATTGAGCGATCGCGGATCACTCAACCCGCAATAGAACGAAGGTCCCGAGTCAAACTCGAACCCCTGGCGCGAAAAACTGTGAGCCGCCCCTCCGGCGATCGCGTGGCTCTCACACACCAGCACCCGTCGCCCATAGTGGGCCAGCAAAGCACCCGCCACCAGGCCACCAATGCCGCTTCCCACCACAATCACGTCCAAATTAGACATACAAATCTCGACACAATCTTGAAAGAAGGGAAGTTCCTAATTTACGGTTACCACCCCAGAAATGATGGCTAACTCCATAAAATTGGGTAGCCTCTTTTTAGTAGATTCTAGTAGGTTCGACCCACGGTTCGCCTACTCAGATATTACCGGGGATGTGTTTTGAACCACCTTCTACCAACCGTTGAACCCTCAGCGTCCAACGTCATCCAGTGTCATGCCTCAGATTCATTTCAGCATTGGCTGGCGCAGTCAGGCGGATCACTGGCCCTTTCAACCTACCAAGCGGGCAAACTAGCCATGTTGGGGTGGGATGGCACCCAGATCACCCTACTCCTACGCCAATTTCAAAAGCCGATGGGGGTGGCGGTTCAGGGGCAACAGTTGGCGATCGCGACTCAACATGAAGTGTGGCTCTTTGCCAACGCCCCCAACCTAGCCCCCACCTATTTAGAAGACCAGCCCGGTCGCTACGACGCCCTTTATCTGCCCCGTGTCCTCCACTTTACAGGCGATTTAAACATTCATGACATCGCCTATGGCAACGATGGATTATGGGCAGTCAACACCCGCTTTTCCTGCCTTGCCAGCCTCAGCGCCGATTTCAGCTTTATCCCGCGCTGGCGACCTCCCTTTATTTCAGACGATGTGCCCGAAGATCGCTGCCACCTCAACGGCTTGGCCATGGTTGACGGCCAGCCCCGCTACGTCACAGCCTTCGGAGCAACCGATACCGTCGGCGGCTGGAGAGACCACAAACATGCGGGTGGCATCCTCATCGACGTCGAGCAGCATGAGGTGATTTTGCAAGGCTTATGTATGCCGCACTCTCCCTGCTGGCATGGCGATCGGCTTTGGCTGCTTAACTCGGGAGCCGGAGAGCTATGGCAAGTCGATCCGCAGTCTGGGCAGCACCAAGTGGTCTGCACCTTGCCCGGTTTTTTGCGCGGGCTTTGCTGCGTGGGGAATTGGGCGATCGTGGGTCTCAGCCAAGTTCGAGAACGGCGCATTTTTGGAGAATTACCCGTGCAGCAGCGCTTTCCCCAGCTAATTTGCGGCATCGCGATCGTCAACCTCACCACCGGAGAACTGGCAGGTACCTTAGAATTCACCACGGGCTGTCAAGAAATCAGCGCTGTTCAATTTTTGCCCCAAATTACCCGACCCACTATTCTGAACGCCGAAAAAACTGCCATGCGCCAAGCGTTCACGACTCCAGAGTTTTCCTACTGGCTTCGTCCCAGTGCCGAATTACCCCCGCCCAGCGCGGGCGCGTAGTCACACCATTCCCTGTTTTCCAGGAATCAGCGTTCACTGTCCCAAGAGCAACCAGCACCTAAACTCCTATGACAGGCATCCCCCAAGGTTCAGAATTCGCGGTCAATACCATTACGACAGGGAGCCAGCAAACTTTCTCCCCACCATCCAATCACACCCCCAGAGCAGTGGCGATCGACTTCGATGGCGACTACATCGTCACCTGGACAGGTCGAGATGACAGTGGCAGTGGTATCTATGCCCGACGGTACAACAAAGACGGTGTAGTTCAGGACATTGCTGAGTTCCGAGTCAACACCACCACACCAGATAACCAAAGTTTTTCCAGTGTGGCCATGGATACCGATGGCGATTTTTTGATTACCTGGAGCAGCTATCAATATGATGGATTGAGTACCTCCTATGGCATCTATGCCCAGCGGTATAACAATGCTGGAATTGCCCAAGGGGGCGAATTTTTGGTCAATGCGCCCTCTGCGTTTGATCAGACTGAGCCGACTACTGCCATGGATGCCGCCGGCAATTTCATCATCACCTGGACAAGTAACGATGCCAGCGGCAGAGGAGTTTTTGCCCAACGCTATAACAGCTTAGGCGTAGCGCAAGGGGTTGAGTTCCAAGTCAACACGACAACGGTTAATACCCAACAATCATCTAGCGTGGCGATGGATGCCGATGGCGATTTTGTCGTCACCTGGACTAGTCTTGGGCAAGATGGCGGGCTTGATGGTGTCTACGCCCAACGCTATAACAAGGACGGCATCGCCCAGGGCACGGAGTTTCTAGTTAATACCACCACAGCAAATAATCAACAAAATGCCAGCGTGTCGATGGATGCAAACGGCAATTTTGTAGTGGCTTGGTCTAGTGAGAATCAAGACGGTGGTGGCTGGGGAATATATGTTCAGATTTTTGATGCTGCCGGAACTCGGGTGGGGGGTGAGATCCCGGTCAACCAGTTTACGACTGGTGATCAGCGATTCCCATCTATTTCCGTAGATGCCGATGGTGATTTTGTCGTTAGTTGGAGCAGCAGTAACCAGCCGCCCGATTCATCCGGTACTGGGATTTTTTCTAGACGGTTTAACAAAATTGGCATCCCCCAAGGTAGCGAATTTTTGGTTAACACTTTTGTCACCAATGCTCAACAATATCCATCAGTGGCTGTAGATGCGGATGGTGATTTTGTCGTGGCTTGGACGAGCCTAAATCAAGACACCAGCGGCAATGGAGTCTACGGGCAAAGGTTTGCTCCAAATCCAAACAATTCTCCCGTTAGCCTGTCTTTAAGCAGCCTTACCGTCGTCGAAAATGTAGACGCACTAACGCCTGTGGGTACGTTTAGCACGATTGACCCTGACCCGGGCACTACATTTACCTACACCTTGGTTGATCCAACAGGTAACTTTCCAGACAATAACAGTTTTCAAATTGGGGGGCCTAATAACGATCAGTTAATTCTCCTGTCCTCCCCCGATCGTGAGCTTAAGTCTAGCTATACAATCAGCGTTCAAACCGCCCAAACGACTGATCCCGCTGGGTTCTTTTATACCAAAACTCTGACCATTACTATCACTGATGTCAGCGATACAGCACCTACTGACCTCACGCTAGCTCCCAACACTGTTGCCGAAGATGT
>CASBQJ010000372.1 GCA_949127705.1 Synechococcales cyanobacterium PMM_0085 | reverse complement strand
GTAGGGACATGGCACTGCCATGTCCAGATCCCTGCCATGCCCAGATCCCTGCCATGCCCAAATCCCTGTCATACCCGCATCCTTGAAAGGACATGGCAGTGCCATGTCCCTACAGAAATACCTAGTGCCGAATCGGCGTGCCGCAGGGATAGGTTGCTACAGGTTGCCGCTCGGTTACTTTGACAGGGGCGATCGCACTGGACGGGGCCACCTTCTCTTCGGGGCGCTGTGCCCGAGCCGCTAGGTAGTCGCGCTGGAGGGTGGCCAGCAGTTCTTCCCGCCGGTCATAGAGCCGCTTGAGGGGGCGATCTGCGCACTGGTTGACGACATAGGCTCCCATAATGGGCAGCGCGATGGTGCTGTCGGTGTAGCAAACGATTGTGTTGGGCAGCTCGTCGGGGTCAATTTTGCCCCAGCTCACGGCCTCGCTGGGTGTGGCACCCGATAGGCCACCCGTATCGGGGCGGGCGTCGGTGATTTGGATGAAGTAGTCATGGCCGCGCTCTTCGAGTCCTAGCACTTCATGCAGTTGGGGCTGGGTTTGCAGCATAAAGTTTTTGGGACTGCCGCCGCCCAAAATTAGCGCCGCGCTTTTACCTTCGACGCCCGGAATGCCCGATTCGCGTGCCGAGTAGGCGATCGCCGCCGTTTCGTTTACATCCAGCGACGGATCAATCATCAGCTTCGACCCTTCTAGCGCCAGCGCTGCCACATTCATCCCAATTGAGCTATCGCCCGGTGAAGACGTGTAGATCGGCACGCCGCATTCGTACGCAGCCGACAGCAAACAGGAATGCTGCACCCCTAGCTGTTTTTCTACCGCGTTAATATATTTGCCCAACAGGTGATGAAACTCCGCCGTGCCCATCCGCTTTTGGAATGGTTCTGAGCGCAGCAGCTCGCGGATAAAAGCATCGGTTTCTAGCAGCACATCGTAACCAAACACAATGTCGTAGATCCGGATTCGCCCCTCATGGCGCAGTTTGACATCATCCACAAACGGGTTGCTGGCAAACAAATCCATCCCTAGCCCGTAGTGCAAATCGTGATACAAATTTGCGCCCGTGCTGATGATCCAATCGATAAACCCGTGGCGCATTAACGGAGCCAATACCGATACGCCCAGCCCCGCCGGAGTCAAGGCTCCCGACAAGCTCAGCCCCACCGTGACGCCATCCTGCATCACTTCTTGGCTCAGCAGATGACAGATTTCGCGTAGACGCGCCGAGTTGTAAGCGGTGAAATAGCCGTCAATTAGGTCTACTACACTAATTTCGGCAGAGATTGGAGCCGGAGCAATTTTGCGGCTGAGTAATTTCGTCATGATTGGTCTTCCAAAAGTAAAATCTTGTGCAAACAAACCCCATCTCTGTTGTCAGCATTCCCAATTAAACCCAAGCCACTGTCCTCGATCCGACACAGGAATCGAAAGACGGCTGAGCCATTGAAAGACAACTAAGCAATCAAGAGACAGCTAAGTAGCAAACTGCATGATGCAGCACTACCCCATCCAAACGCGTAATTTTAGTGATTCAAAACTCCTAAAGAGCTGGCGATCGACCCAGCTTGTCAGGTTGTCTACGGCATGATTTTCATCATTAGACAGACGATATTCGCCCCCTGCAAACCTTACTTACAGGTCGATCAGCCGATACTGGGCCCTTCACAGCGGTCTGCCCAAGACAACGCAGGGTCGCAAAGCCGTCGGTGCTGGAGCTTCATTTCCAAATACCACAGGGGCAGCCACTGGCTTTTGCCCAAGCCCAAGGAAAAAAGTTTCAACGCAGTGTAACCTTTTAAAACAATATCTCTAGTGTAGCACCTGTAATTTTAGCCGCCAGTCGGTTAGGCTACAAGGCAATCAATTTAGCCGTGAACAGCACCATTAACACTACTTCCAAAAATGGAGTGGCTTGTTCAGACTGATTTCAGAGTCTTTCTCAACTTCTCGCTATTCGTCCCAAACCAAGCGAGAATTATGAATAATTATTTCAACTAGAAATCCCGTCTCGAAGGAGTCGTTTATGTCTTATTACTACTCAACCTCCCCCTATTTCTTGCTAATAGCGGGGCTGTTGGCGGGGCTAGCGTCGGGGGTGGCATTTGATGCGTCACTGCGGCAATTGGTGAATGAGTGGGCCAAAAATCGCTCTACCCGCACCCTGGCTATTCTCAAAGGGCCACAGCTCGCGGTGCCATTTTTGGGAATTTGCGGCGGGATTTGCTTTTTCTTAGGGTCAGGGCTAGAGATTTTTGGCTTTCAAACCAAGATTTCCTATGCGATCGCCATTCCTTTGACCATTGGCACCGCTGCGTTGGTTTGGTGGCAACTCGGGCGGCTGTTGGTGCAGTTAGAGCAAGGTGGCTCCAAGGCGTTAGATTTAGATTCGTTCGGTTGATCAGAGTCCACGTTAGACCGACGTAGGGTGGGCAGTGCCCACCTGACATGACTACACCCCTGACAGTTCTCCCAATGCCTCATAGCATTCTGCCAAGGGAGCTTTACGTTCCATGACCGCCACGAGGGCATCATAGGCAGGCTGGTTGGCTTGCAGTAGGGTTTTTGCTTGGAGGGTAGCTAAGCGCTCTTTGAGCGAGGCTTCGGTGGCAGAACGGTTGAAGCTGGCCCAGAGGGTGTAAAGCTGTTGGCGATCGTCGCTGCCCCCTTCGGCATTGCCGTAGGCTAGGGTTTCGGCGGCAATGCCCGCCATCCAAACGGTGCAATAGCGATCGACTTGCTGGGCGGAGAGCGTTCCCTTTGCTAGGTTGGCGGTTAGTTCAGCCGTGTCAAAACTTACTCCGGCGGCACCCGCTTGCCCCTGGCGCAGCGCCTCCCATGCGCTCAGCGTATAGCCAGTGATGGGAATCCCGAGCTGATGCGCCACCAAAAAGTGTCCGGCTTCATGGCGCACCACCCGCGCCCGGTGGTCTGGCGAAAACCGCGCCACCCAATCTAGCAACAGCGTGCTCCCCCGTCCCCGCCAGTTAAAAGTATCTAGGGTGGCAATGCCCATGATCCCCGCTACGGCGATCGCCGGAACGGCTGCCGAGATATGTAGCAGCGGTCCCAGCAGGCTGGTCATTGTTAGCACAAAAATTGTAATCGAGATTAAGTTGAGGGCAGCTTGGTTCACGGAGATTCGAGGGCGATAATGGGGTGATAGATAGATGAGCGCTCTATCTCTTAATATATTGAATCTACCGCTGTAACTCCTAAATTGATCCGATCGCATGGCCGAACTTCCTGCTCTCACCACCGACACCATTTGGGCAATTTTGCAAGATACCCTAGATGACGATATCGCCAATCGACTGGTGTGGCATGGGTTAGGCTACCGCTACAGCGATGCAGACAAAATCTGGAACACCACCGCCGTTGCGGCTGAATGGCGAGATGAGTACCCCGAGCCACCTAACTTTATCGATAGCCGTCCAGCTACGGTCAAACTGACCCGCTCCATTCCCAAGGCTGACAAACAGCTTTTGAAAGAAGAACTCGGGTTTGGCGGTTACACAGTCAGTGAATTAGTCCCCCGCAAAACGCGTCGTGCCACCATAGCCAACTGGCTTTTGAGTTATCTCAAGCAGCACAACCAATAATTTGAGCTACACTACTGCCACAGAGTTGCTCCAACGTTGCTTAGTTGTTACTCAGCGGTTGATCTATGAATTGGTGGAATAAGCTTCGGAAAAATACGCTGGCCAGGTTTGGGGCGATTTTGCTACTGGTGCTGTATTTGGTGGTGTTGGGAGCAGAGTTTTTTGCCCCCTATGACCCCTATGCCTCTCAGCCTGAAGGATCATTGTTGCCGCCGACTCAGGTCTATTGGCGCAATCCGCAGGGGCAGTTCACTGGCCCCCATGTTTACCCAACGTTGCAGGGGGCGGTCGATTTGGCAACGGGCGATCGCACACTCCAGGTTGATTTTGCCAAACCGTCTCCCCTGCGGCTGTTCGTTTCCGGTAGCGAGTATCGGTTCTTCAGAATTCAGCTGCCGCTGCCCACCCGGCTTTCTTTTAGCGAGCCGCAGTTTAAAGATATCCAGCTACTACCAGGGATTAAAGGCAATCTGCATCTGTTTGGCACCGCTGGTTCAGGAACGCTCAACCTATTAGGCACCGACGAACAGGCGCGCGATCAGCTGAGTCGGCTGATCCACGGCGGTCGCATTAGCCTCAGCATTGGCCTGGTGGGCATCCTCATTGCGTTTCCGCTGGGGCTGCTGATTGGCGGAATTTCTGGCTACTTTGGCGGCCTAGCCGACACGGGACTGATGCGGGTCGCGGAAGTGCTGATGACCATTCCCAGCATCTATTTGTTGATCACGCTGGCGGGTGTGTTGCCTGCCGGGTTAACGAATTCTCAGCGGTTTTTGCTGATTACGCTGATTACGTCCTTTGTCAGCTGGGCAGGGCTGGCGCGGGTGATTCGCGGGCAGGTGCTCTCGATTAAGCAGCGGGCGTTTGTGCAGGCGGCGCGGGCCATGGGAGGGCGATCGCTCTACATCATTACCCGGCATGTGCTGCCGCAAACAGCGACTTATATCATCATTTCGATGACGCTGGCCATCCCTAGTTTCATTTTGGCCGAAGCGGTGCTGAGTTTCATTGGCCTAGGGATTCAACAGCCCGACCCGTCTTGGGGCAACATGCTATCGCTGGCTAGCAATGCCTCGATTTTGGTGCTCCAGCCCTGGCTGGTGTGGTCGCCAGCGGTGCTGATTGTATTGACTGGGTTGGCGTTTAATTTATTGGGAGATGGCCTGCGCGATGCGCTAGATCCGCGCAACACCAAAAATGATGCCTCGTAAAGCTAAACGGCCAGCATTAATCTTTTATTACCACTCTTTTGTCTGAAATATGTGATTTTTGTACGGATTTTTCTTAAAGATACTGTAAAAGATAGTGTTCCACCGTTCAGTCTCAAGGTTCAGCCCCCGACTTCAAGTTCATGAAGAAACCCCTATGGTTGTCTGAATCGATGCTAACTTGGGAGCGTCAAATGCAAAGTCTGTTCAATCGCCTTGTTCTCAATTTGGACAAGAGTTGTCTGAAGTAATTTTAGACAACCTCAGACTTGCAATAGCCCATGAATCCATAGCCTGCTACGTACTTCAGAGTGTCCTGAGCCCAAATAATGCGCAAATGATGCACAAATCTGAATGGTTAAGCGTTAGGTCGATCTAAGACCTTCTAGCTATGTTGATTTATGTTGATTACAGGAATCTAAACGAGTTTTCTGATCTCGGCTGATAAGCATTTAAAGCCTACTATTTCTATGGAAATAGCACCAAATCGTTGTGGCTTTGGGGTATTTTATTGTGGGTTTGTGCAGCCAGACTTTACCCCCCAGCTACTATTCTTGTCCTTTCCCTCCGCATAGACGGACGGGTTTCCTCGGAGATTTTTTTGATGACAACACTGCTGTCTCTGACACGAATGGCGATCGCTCACTCACGTCTGTTGAGCCTATTGCTCATTGTTCCAGTTTTGGGAAACTGTGGCCTAGTCTTTTCTCAACCTGCTGCTCCAGAGTCATCAAAAGCGATCGCGTCCTCACCCACTGGCACCTCGTCATCCACTGGCACCTCATCATCCACTATTATTAGTGCCGTTCCGACCCCAACGCCATCGACACCCTTCCTATGGGTGGGGAGCCTAACTAACAGCAACTGGATGCAGGCTTGGGGCGCAATCACTCGCGGCAATTTTGGTTTGCAAAACCTTTCCGTGATCAACGATCCCACCCGTACATTTGGCCGAATTTTGAGAGTCAGCTACCCGGCTCGCTCGGCCAGCCCTGAGGTGTCGCGCAATACCGGTGCGCCGATTGGGGGTAGTCAATTTCTGGCCACCCTTGGTTTGGCTCCCCGAGACAGTATGCGCCTGAGCTACTACGTCCGCTTCTCTGACAACTTTGATTTTGTCAAAGGTGGTAAATTACCTGGCTTGTATGGTGGTAGAGCCAATAGCGGTGGCAGCATTCCCAATGGCACCGACGGATTTTCTAGTCGTTTGATGTGGCGGCAGCAGGGGGCTGGGGAAGTCTACGCTTACCTGCCAAGTAGTCAAGGCTATGGCACTTCCATTGGCCGGGGCAATTGGCAGTTTACCAGGGGTCGATGGCACCATATCGAACAAGAGGTGAAATTGAACCGACCGGGCCAACGAGATGGGGAAATTAAAGTTTGGTTCAATGGCACTCAGGTGGTCAACCAAACTGGATTAGTCTTCCGCACGACCGATCAGCTCAAAATTGATGGATTATATTTTTCTACCTTCTTTGGCGGGAATGATTCGTCTTGGGCAACGCCTAGAGATGTTTATGCAGATTTTGCCGAGTTTACTGTGCGAGCAGCGAATTCGTCACCTAGCCCGTCACCTAGCCCATCACCTAGCCCATCACCTAGCCCATCGCCCAGCCC
>CASBQJ010000371.1 GCA_949127705.1 Synechococcales cyanobacterium PMM_0085 | reverse complement strand
GGTCTAGATTGGTTTTATAACGGCAGTGCCAGTCGCAGCGAAAAAGGGTTAGAGATCTCGGTGTTTGCCGTGGTGGATGTGGAAGCTGGTCGGGGCTATACCTTATCTGTTCTGCACCGATATCGACTTGGACGCGGAGCAAATCCTCATCCATTACCAAGCTCGGTTTCAAATTGAATTTATCTTTCGAGGATTAAATCTCATCCCAACTATGAAAACCTACGCTCCTACGGCATCATAGCTGCTTAATTCTGTCCGGAGTATTGAATTAAAGCAGTTGATCTCGATGAGGCTGAAGATTGATATTAAACGTTAATTTTTTGTGAGTGTAGAGTACGAAAATCAAGCTTTCTAAGCGGCAACATGACGTTTCTGTTCTCAGTTTTTAACGCTTATAGTCCGACTGCCCAAGGGTTTGGGCGATCGCCCGTAAAAATTTTTAACAAAAACTCTCATCAAATCGGTCTACGCTAATACATTAGGTGCCCTTTAAAATTGTAAGTGTCGATACTCCAGAGAAAGAGTAAAGGCACTCAAGGTCGCGATGAGACGCATTTAGCTAGGACGTTTAGCAGGATTTTTAGAATGAGCAGCAATTTATCAACAAAACTCCGCGAAGGAACCAAGAAAGCGCACACCATGGCAGAAAACACCGGGTTTGTTGCGTGTTTTCTAAAAGGCACCGTGGAGCCTACGTCTTACCGTAAGCTAGTAGCCAATCTTTACTACGTCTACTCGGCGATGGAAGACGAAATGTATCGTCATCGGGAGCACCCCATTCTTGGAAAACTCTACTTTCCTGAACTGAACCGCCGCGCTAGCCTTGAGCAAGATCTGGCATACTACTTCGGTGCCAATTGGAAAGATGACGCCACTGCATCCAAAGCAGCTCAGGCTTATGTGAGCCGGATTCACGAGATTGGTAATACTGAGCCAGAATTGCTCATTGCACACCTTTACACCCGCTATATGGGTGACCTCTCTGGTGGTCAAATTCTCAAAAAAATTGCTCAGAATGCGATGAATCTCTCTGAAAATAAAGGGCTAGCATTCTATGAATTTGAGCAGATCCCCGATGAAAAAGAGTTCAAACGCGTCTATCGCGAACGGCTAGATGCTCTGTCGATTGACGATGCTGCAGGCGATCGCATTGTCGAAGAAGCCAATGCTGCCTTTGGCTTGAACATGACCATGTTCAAAGAGCTAGAAGGCAATTTGATCAAAGCGATCGGCATCCAGCTCTTTAGTCTATTGACGCGCAAACGCAATCGTGGCAGCACTACACTAGCAACGGCTGATTAAGAGTAGGATGATCCTAGGTTGTAGAGGCTAGACCCCTAACCACACCTCCAGGGCCTAATTCATCTTTCCTCTGCTTCGTAGAAGCAAGCTGCTTTCCTATTCTTCATCTTTCCCATAGGGTGGGCATGGCTAGCTAGAGTCTTCGGGGATTTCCTGAAGGGTTTGGTTGGTAATTCCCACCCTATGTTTTGCTATTGCCCCAGCTTGGTCTCTAAATTAAACGAAGAGAAATCTCGATTTTGCAAGGTCTGCATCTTGGGGTTACCCGATTCGGCGTAAAATTCAGAACACTGGCTAGTTAATCATCTCTACCCCTAGTCCCTGGTTCCCAGTTCCTATAAGATGCGTTTCGAAAAAATTCTCATTGCTAACCGAGGGGAAATTGCCCTCCGCATTCTTCGAACCTGCGAGGAAATGGGGATCGCCACGGTTGCTGTCCATTCCACCATCGATCGCAATGCCCTTCACGTCCAACTGGCGGACGAGGCGGTCTGTATTGGTGAACCTCCCAGCAGTAAAAGCTATCTCAACATTCCCAACATTATTGCGGCAGCGCTCACTCGCAACGTTAGCGCCATCCATCCCGGCTATGGCTTTTTGGCCGAAAATGCCCGGTTTGCGGAAATTTGCGCCGATCACCAAATTGCCTTTATTGGCCCTTCGCCCGACTCAATGCGCTCGATGGGCGATAAGTCTACGGCAAAGGAAACGATGCAGCGGATTGGGGTGCCGACGGTACCGGGCAGCGAAGGGCTGTTAACTGATGAACGCGAAGCCTTAGCGATCGCCCGTGAAATTGGCTACCCTGTCATGATCAAAGCCACAGCGGGCGGCGGCGGGCGCGGTATGCGTCTAGTGCGAGCTGAAGAGGAGCTGGTCAAGCTATTTTTTGCCGCTCAAGGGGAAGCAGAGGCAGCATTTGGCAATGCGGGTGTATATCTGGAAAAATTTATTGAACGTCCCCGCCATATTGAATTTCAAATTTTGGCTGACACCTATGGCAACGTCATCCATTTGGGTGAACGCGACTGTTCGATTCAGCGGCGTCACCAAAAGCTACTGGAAGAAGCCCCTAGTCCGGCGCTGACCCCAGAACTGCGCGAAAAAATGGGGTCAGCAGCGGTGCGGGTCGCTCAAGCGATCAACTATATCGGCGCAGGCACCATTGAGTTTTTGTTAGATCAGTCGGGGCATTTCTACTTTATGGAAATGAATACCCGCATCCAGGTCGAACACCCGGTCACTGAAGTAATTACTGGGTTAGACCTGGTGGCAGAGCAAATTCGAGTGGCTCAAGGTGAACCCTTGCAGTTGACGCAAGATCAGGTGCAGCTGCGAGGGCATGCGATTGAGTGCCGGATTAACGCCGAAGATCCAGATCAAAACTTTCGCCCCAACCCTGGGCGCATCAGTGGCTACCTGCCGCCTGGAGGTAACGGGGTGCGGATGGATTCTCACGTTTATACCGATTATGAGATTCCGCCTTACTACGATTCTCTCATTGGTAAGCTAATCGTCTGGGCACCCGATCGCCTCTCTGCCATCCACCGCATGAAGCGGGCTCTGAGAGAATTTGCCATTACCGGATTACCGACGACCATTGGCTTTCATCAAAGAATCTTAGAAAATCAAAATTTTTTAGATGGCAATGTCTACACCAATTTTGTCGAGCAAATGATGCAGGCGTCTAAAAAGTAAGGCGGGTTTCTAAAAACTAATGCAGACGCAGGTTATTTCACGCTGTGAGTTCACCCGCGTCTGAGTGATATTAGACTGGCCAGTCTAGGGAGTCTAGCCAGACTAGTATCGCCCCATCATGGTTAGTAGTCCCTGTTGCCCCAGTAAGATTTCGCGCAGTAGGCTGAAAATCCCTACCCATACAATCGGTGTGATATCGACCCCACCAATCGGTGTGATTAGTTTTCGGGTAGGAATTAATAACGGCTCAGTGGGCAGGGCAATGAGCTTGAACGGCATCTGAGTTAGGTCAACTTGAGGGTACCAGGTCAACACGATGCGGAAGATGAACAGCAAAATCATCAAACCGAAGGTGATTCCTAGTCCTAGGGAGGCGATCGCAGTAGAAGTCATAAACGCCAAATTTTAAGCAATGTATCGTTCACTTCTCATATTCTACTAAAGAGCGTGAACCCAAACGGCTGCCTTGCAGCGCGCCCGCAAGATTGCCAAAATCCTCTTGTATTCTAAAATCCTCTTAATTCTATAGATGCTGACTTTTCAAGACGTTGACAGACCTATAGAATTAATAAGTGAAGCGATCGCTAAAAATTAAGGATTAAGATCCCATGACCCCATCATTGATGAACTTTTTCTATAGCTTACTGGCAGGCTTTGTCATTATTGTGATCCCCGTTGTGGTAGGGCTGGTATTCATTAGCCAAAAAGATAAGATTCAACGGCTTTAGTTTGACCACCTGTCCAGCTAGTTTGGGCAGCTTGTAAAGCAAGACTGGCTTGGGGACACGCTATTGGGGTGTCCCTCATTTATTGGAAACCATTTTAGCTAAGACTTTTCAGCTAGGATTTTTCAGCTTAGGACTCGGTTAGGATGATTCCAGGACTTTAGAGTAGTCATTTTGACTGGTGATTTCCATTTCCAGCCGCTAGGATTAGGACATATTTACGGAGAATTGTGATGGTGGATCTCGGACTGAATTTGAGCGGCGTGGTCAGTGCGCTCTATTTGCAGCCCCAACCAGTCCTGGCTCAAGTGGTATTTGGCAGCAACCCAGCCGCATTGCTGGGGATTGCGCTGGCTGTGGGTGGTGCAGGGCTTTATTTTTTAAGAAATTTTCGGCCTCAATCTGCTCGCGACCAAGACATTGCACTGGCTGCTGTATTGCTGCTGTGTGGTGCAATTCTGTTTTTCCAGGGCTGGCGGTTAGATCCCATCTTGACCTTCGGGTTTTTCTTGATGGCGGGCGCAGCAGCGGCGTTTGCCCTAGAAACGATTCGCCTGCGCGGTGCCACGACGGAACAAGCCAAGCGCTATACCCCTCTGGTAGACGATGAGCGACCCGTAAGCCGAGTGTATCGAGCCGAACTCGATGAATTGTCGGCAGTCGAAGATCGACCGACCACTCGCCGGATTCGAGCCAGCCGCGACTATCGCTCGGATGAGCTAGATGACTATGCCGATGAAGGTCGTCGTCGCCCTTCGATTCGTGGGGGTAGCGATCGCCCTGAACGACCGAGTCCCAATAGCCCGTCCTCTCGCAAGCGGCGTCCGCCTGCCTCATCTTCCCGCCCTGAAAGCCGTCCACCCTCTCGCGGTGTAGACCGTGGCGCTTGGGACGATCAGGCTCCTAGCCGCTCTGAACGGGGCGTTTGGGATGATGATTTTCAAG
>CASBQJ010000370.1 GCA_949127705.1 Synechococcales cyanobacterium PMM_0085 | reverse complement strand
TTTCCCATAGCCTCTAAACGCGATTTGCCTCAAGCATGATCAATCGTGTCAGAGCTTTGCATCTCCGTATACAGTCCAATTGGACTGTGGTAGTTTATATAAAGACTAAATGGACTGTGGCAATTTGATGTGACAGTTCTTCCCTTGAGAGTAGGAGTATTGGAAATGTTCATTGACAGAGATTCTTTAAGTGATGCTAGTCAACCGCCTAAAGGTGATACCAGCCAATCTTCTTCTAGTGAGGAGCCTGTAAAAATGACCTTGATAGGCACTCGTAAAGCCGTCGATCGCATGGTTGGACTACTGCACCGATACAACATCATTTCTGGAAGCGAGTGGAGCCGTCCAGTTCCTTTTAGAAATTCCAACGAAGTGATCAGTGTTGCCAGTCGGATGATTCAGGTTGATTAAAAACTTCAGCGGTGAAGGTCATGATTTCAGGGGCAGGTTGAATCAACGATTTGTCCCTGAGTTTGTCGAGGAGCTAAAAGCACTGACGATCGAAATCCAGGAACTGTACTGCCAAGACCAATTGCCTTGGATCGTCGGCTACTCTGGTGGCAAAGACTCGACAGCGGTGCTTCAGCTAGTGTGGAACGCGATCGCCGCCCTTCCGCCCGAAAAACGCACCAAGACTGTTCATGTCATTACCACAGACACAATGGTCGAAAACCCGGTGGTGTCAGCCTGGGTCGATAAATCGCTCACCATCATGGCAGGGGTTGCAAAAGAGCAAAACATGCCCATTGAACCCATTCTGCTCAAGCCTGCCGTTAAAGATACCTTCTGGGTAAATCTAATCGGCAAAGGCTATCCAGCCCCAAGGCAAGGATTTCGCTGGTGTACCGAGCGCCTCAAAATCAAACCATCTGACAACTACATCCGCGAGAAAATCCGTGAAAGTGGCGAAGTCATTCTCGTTTTGGGAACGCGCAAAGCTGAAAGCGCCTCACGGGCTGCCCTAATGGAAAAGCACCGAAATTGGCGCGTCTTTTCGCACCTCAACTACAACCCCAGCCGCCCTAACTCTCTGATTTATACACCGATCGAAGACTGGCGTACCGATGAGGTCTGGCTTTACCTAATGCAGTGGCAAAACCCTTGGGGCAACAACAATAAAGACTTATTTGCCATGTATCGAGGCGCAACGGCAGATAATGAGTGTCCCTTAGTGGTTGACACGTCTACCCCAAGCTGCGGGAGTTCTCGGTTTGGCTGCTGGGTCTGCACCTTAGTCAGCGCAGACAAATCGATGGAAGCCATGATCCAAAATGATGAAGAGAAAGAGTGGATGCAACCCCTGCTTGATCTGCGAAACGAGTTGGATGTGGAAAATGACCTCGATCGCCGAGACTTCCGACGACGACAAGGGCAGATTCAACTTTACGAGCGCGATGTAAACGGACTGGATGCTAAAGAAATCGTCAACATTCCGGGTCCCTACACCAAGCAGTGGCGAGAAGAATGGGTACGGCGTGTGCTTCAGGCTCAGATCGAGGTGCGTCAGAATGCGCCTGCTGAAATGCAAACTATCGAACTGATCGCGATCGAGGAACTCAGCGAAATTCGTCGCATTTGGCTGGAAGAGTTTCACGAGTTCGATGATATTCTCCCCACAATTTACCGCGAGGTAACAGGACAAGAATTCATTGATCCTCGTCCTAACGCAGGGAGCGATCAACTTGGCTTAGACGAATGGAGCATCTTAGAGGAAATCTGCGACGACCCGATGCACTTTGAACTGATGACTCGACTTCTTAGCACCGAGCGTAAATTTCAAACCATGTCGCGGCGAGTGGGCATCATTGATGCTCTCGAAAAGCACTTCGACACCAGTTCTCGTGTTAAGGAGGAAGCGATCGACAACGCCCATCTAGATTGGAACATCAAAAAAGCCGCCAAAGCCGGGGATGTGGAAGCCGTCAAGCAGCTAACCAATGGCACAGCCTCGACCCAGGAGAATCAGCCAGCGTCCTCTTGGACAGACTTAAAATTTGGCAACGGCGCAAGCTGAATCAGCTAGAGTCCATAATTGAATCAAGATAAACCAGTACGGAGCCATCCAACGATGCGAACCCTACAGATTACAGCGACCATTACCCCCGATCGCGAACTCAAAATTCAGCTTCCTCCAGAAATTCCTGCCGGAGACTACCAGATCGTTTTAGTGATGGAAGAACAACCCACCCCGGCAAAACGCCAGCCCTTCAAATTTCCCGTAGATGACTACGGTCCCTGGCCCGTTGACCTTTCCTTAAGACGTGAGGATATGTATGGTGACTTTGGGCGATAAGGCAATCTTCATTGATACGAATATTTTAATTTATGCCAACGTTACTTCTGCGCCCTATCATCAACTCGCCATTGAGACGTTGCAAAACCTTGATAACTCGCAAGTTGAATTGTGGCTCAGTCGGCAAATTCTGCGTGAATTCATTGCTACATTAACCCGTCCTCAAACGTTTGTTAATGTTCAACCGCCTGATGTCATTGTCGAAAGGGTTCAATTTTTTGAGCAAGTTTTTTGCGTAACTGAGGATAGTCTCCAGGTGACGGAAAGACTTTTAGGCTTGCTCTTAACTATTCCGATGGGCGGTCGTCAGGTTCATGATGCCAATATCGTCGCCACGATGCTGACCGCTGGAATTGATCGGCTGTTAACCCACAACGTGAAAGATTTCAGTCGCTTCTCCAACTTAATCACGATC
>CASBQJ010000369.1 GCA_949127705.1 Synechococcales cyanobacterium PMM_0085 | reverse complement strand
CGTTGGCGGCCTTGACCACCAGTTTGTCTAAGTTTTCTAGCACATATGCCTGATCGGTTGGCTCCCAGCACAGGTAGGTGGGCACATTGGGGATCAGCTGCTCTTCGCCCAGATAGTATTTCACCATCTGGGGCACGTAGGCGTAAATTACTTTGTCATCGGCTACTCCTGTACCGGGAGCATTGGCCAAAGCCACGCGCCCTCTGCGATAGACGTCCATTAGACCCGGAACACCTAGCATGGAGTCGGCGCGGAAGGCAGTAGGGTCGAGAAATTCGTCGTCGATGCGGCGGTAGACTACATCGACGCGCTTTAGTCCTTTGGTGGTTTTCATTTGCAAATAGCCGTCGGCCACCACCAAATCGCGGCCTTCAACTAGCTCCACGCCCATTTGCTGGGCTAGGAAGGAGTGCTCAAAGTAGGCAGAGTTGTATTGTCCGGGGGTCATCACCACGACCGTGGGATCAGGCAGGCTAGGGGGAGCCAGGTTGAGCAAGGTTTCTAACAATTGCCCTGGGTAGTCGTCTACGGGCAGGATCGGCATGCGGTTGAATACAATTGGCAAAGTGGTTTTCATCACCCGCCGATTTTCGAGCACGTAGGAGACCCCTGACGGGCAGCGCAAGTTGTCTTCTAAGACATACCATTGACCATCGCGATCGCGGACTAGATCGGTGCCCGTAATGTGGCACCAGATGCCGCCAGGCGGCTGGAGACCGATGCAGGGCGGCAAAAACCCTTTGGAGGACGTAATAATCTCCTCAGGAATGATGCCGTCTTTGACAATCTTTTGGTCGCCGTAGATATCGCTCAGGAATAGGTTTAACGCTTTAATCCGCTGCTTCAGCCCGCGCTCTAGCCAGGCCCAATCTGGAGCCGTCACAATGCGTGGAATAATATCGAACGGCAATACTCGCTCTGTGCCCTGGGTGTCGCTATAGACATTGAATGTTGCGCCCAGTTGCAGCAAAGCTTTTTGGGCAGCCTGCTGGCGCTGTTGCAGCTCATCAATCGATAGGGAATTGATCCGCTCAATTAATGGAGCCACCTCCGGGCGAGGCTGCCCTTTAGCAATAAACAGCTCGTCGTAAAAATCTCCAGGATCGTAATCGTCAAATTTCACGGCTAATAACAGGCGCGATCGCTACGTGAACAGCATCCAGCTCTTAAGACTTCCACTATGACAAACCAGAGGATTGCGATCGGGCACAGGCGATACAGACAAGAGCAGCAACCTCAACATCTGGCTCAAGCAGGACGTAAATTTAACCCGTGGTGAAAACTATGCGATCTAGATCTGAGATTTAAGACAATGGGGATAATATCAATTTTTCCACTCAGCCCAGCGAACCAACATAATTAAATACCAACGTAATCAAATACCACTATCTAGCAAGATTTTACCCACATGACCTACACAGCCAATCTCGGGACAGGGCAGCAGATTTGGATTGGAAATCAGGATACTCAAACCATTATTGGCTTGAGTAGCGCCAATGCTGGGCAGCAGCAAAGCCAGCAGACGGGTTTTCAAACTGGGCAGTGGATTGCCCCGCCGATGCTATTTCGCACGGCGAGCGGGTTTATTGTGCAGCTAGCAACCGCGCAAGGCGATCGCTATCTTCAGGTGCAAGGGAGCAGTTTGCAGGGGCTGAGCGCTGCGCCTGATTTAGCAGCAGCCAGCGCTGTGCCTCTAGAATCTGGCACAGCACCCGCGATGCAGCCCATGCAGCCCATGCAAATGGGGAATATGCGCCTGCAAATGCACCCCATGCAGATGCAGATGGGCGATCTGGAGCTGAGGATGGGTCATGTTAATCCGGCTGAGACATCGGCTGCAGGCACCACGCCTAATTTTTGCACCCAGTGCGGTCAACGCTTACAGGTGGGCGATCGCTTCTGTGCCAGTTGTGGGTCAGCCATATCTCATGCTTAGACACGATACTGAGCGATCGCACCATAGATATTGAGTAGTTGTTAAAGAATTGCAACAAAAACACAATAAAATCCATGTATTTTTAATGCTTAGATTCATGTCTTTTTTTGAAGCAATGTCATGAAGCTATCAATGTAAATGTTTGACTCAAGTCAAGCTGAAATTCCCTCCCCGCAAACGTTTTAGTAACTATTGAGGCATTGATTAACCCTTCAGCCTTGGTGAAAAGCGTTAAATGTTTTTGCAACCTATTTCACTTCTAAACGACTCTGCGCTTGAATGGTTTCTACGGTACAAGTTGTCGCATCTATGTTGATGTCGGCACGCCCATTAATTTAAGTTGCAACCGTTAGGACGCAAATATATGAACTGGTTTTCACAACTCACGCGTTTAATTTTCGATTTTTACCGAGAAGATCCAACTCAACTCGCTCAGTTGAGACAGCTTGAGTCTTGCAAACTCTCTCGCCGGGGCGGGGTATTGCGAGTAGATTGCCGTGATTTCCCAACCGCAGATGCGATCGTCGCGGCTGGAACGTTACTCAAAGAGCCGATCGCCCAACTGCGTCTGGCTCATCAAATCAACATTATGGTGAAGGGTTCGCTGCTTGCTGCTTTACCTGTCGATGTATCCAAGTCTTCGCGGCTGAGCATCTAAGCCCGTTTGACCCAAAAGAAAGACCTCCAACTTTTTGAAAAAGCTGGAGGTCTGGCGATCCTTGACATCAATTCTAAAGTTTGAGGTTTGAATTGATCGCCTCACTCAAAACTCAAAACTAGGAACTTAAAACTCACTCCTTAGCTAGCCACAAAATTTAGCGACACCCCGTTCATGCAATATCGTTGCCCCGTGGGTGCAGGGCCGTCATCAAACACATGCCCTAGGTGCCCACCGCAGCGACGGCAATGCACTTCAACGCGCGTCATAAACAGAGATGTGTCGGTGGTAGTGGCGATCGCCCCCTCTATAGGAGCATAGAAACTAGGCCAGCCCGTGCCACTGTCAAACTTGGTCTCCGACGAGAACAACGGCAAGTCACAGGCGGCACACTGATAGATGCCCTGGGCATGTTGATCATTGAGCGGGCTGCTGTGAGACCGTTCAGTGCCATGCTGGCGCAGCACTGTGTACTGAGCCGGCGTCAACACAGTGCGCCATTCTTCGTCTGTCTTAGTCACTTCAAATGCGGTGTCTGGTGCCGCCTGCGCCTGATTGCGCAATCCCAATGCTCGAAATAATCCCATAGTACCCACCACTGCAAGTGCAGATTTTAAGAAAACTCGTTTGTTCATATACTCTTAGTCTAGTTAGTCTAGATGCCTCCAAACCATTCATATCCAAAATCTTCCCAGTACCCCTTAGTTGGCATTAATTCATTGACCAACGTAATTTGAGTCACCCATTTACTTTGCTTATATCCCAGCTTGACAGGAGCGGCCAATCGCAGCGGTGCCCCGTTTTCAATCGGCAGCGGCTGACCATTTTTTTGGTAGGCCATCAGCGTTTGCGGATGAACAGATGAGGCCAGATCCCAGCTTTCGTAGTAGCCATCCGCCGACTTAAAGTAGACGTAACGAGCGCCCGGTTTTGGCTGAGCCAATTGAATCAAATCCTGCAAGCGCACCCCACCCCACTGCACGATCGCCGCCCATCCTTCTACACACACGTGGCGAATCACCATCGACGTCAGCGGCATGGCCTGAATGTCGGCCATACTGAGCTGCATCGGCCGACCCACCTCCCCATCAATCGTCAGCCGAAACTGGAGCGGATCAAGCTGCGGAGTCATGTCAAAGGTATTGATTAGCAGCTGATCCGGTTCAATGGCACTGCTCGAAAACTCTGGCACAGGGTTTTGTGATAGCAACGCCTGTTCAATGATTTGGTTCAATGGCTCAAAGGTTTGCCCCACCTGATCGGCGAACAGGCCGGTGCTACAGCCCCCCATCAATACGCCTATACCCGAAAGCCCAGAGATTTGCAGCAACCGCCGCCGAGATAAGCCGCTCCGAGGAAGAATCAACCCCATGATGAACCTCTACGTGAACAATGAATGACTAAGTAAACATCGATTTGACGAGGCGGAAATTTCCGACCTTGAGGGCAAGAAATGAGTGAGCCAGCGTAAACAGCAAAACCACCGGAACGGTAATAAAGTGAACGGTGCGCAGGGTCTGCCAATTGATGAACAGGGCGGACAGCCAATGAAACTGCGCTGGTTTATACATCGCTAGCCCGCTCAAAATTGCCAGCAGCAACACTGGAATAATCGCGGTGTAGGCTACCCGATGCCAAGCATAATTTTTACGCTTGGGGTTCTGACCCGTTTGCAGCACTTGTAAATCGCTGGCGCTGGCATACCGACGCTGCCAACGGCGACTCACAAATACATAAACCCCGTACCAGAGCAGGTTTAAGGAGAAAAACCACATCGCCGCAAAATGCCATTTCCGCCCGCCCGCCAGCCAGCCACCCAGTAAGAACAGATCAGGAAAATGCCACCCGGCACGTCCGCCAAATACAGGATTGGCATTATAGATTTGCAATCCGCTGGCAATCATGATGATTAAACTGAGCAGGTTAACCCAGTGAAATACCTTCGCCAGAAATGCCTGAGTGGGTACGAGCGGCACCTTTTTTTTAGCCGATATTGATGAAGTCATAGGGGCAAAAGGATAAATCGGAGGAGGGCACTGG
>CASBQJ010000368.1 GCA_949127705.1 Synechococcales cyanobacterium PMM_0085 | reverse complement strand
TCACCTGCCCTCACAATTAGCTCACCCCGGCGCACCTGCACCTGCACCGGTTCCACGGCCAGCGCCGCCTGTTCTGCCTGCAACCGCGTCTGGTCTATATCTTGTGTGAGGTTGGGTTCAATCGCGGCCATCAGTGTCTCTACGGCTAAGGGCACAGCAGCAGGTGGGATATCGGCGATCGCCTGAGCCTTGAGCGCATTTTCGAGCAGCGGGTCGGGCAGCCCCGGTGCCACACCCTGAGTTAAGACGCGTTCCAAAATTTGGCGCATTCCTACTTTCGCCAACAGCCAGTCTGGATCTGTTAGGTTAAAGATCTGACGGATATAAACGCTCTTCTCGGTATTGCGCCCCGGTGCCATGCTAGCGGAGGTGTTGAGGGCTGCTAACGCTAGTCTATAGCTTTGGCGATTTTGCAGCATCAGCCGCTTAAGGGTGGAAAAATCTTCGGCGGAGACGGTGCGGCGATAGTTTTCGAGTTCTAGAATGGCTAATTGTTGAATTGAGGCGATCGAGCCAGTGCCAGCGGCAGACGATGGTAGCCGAATTGCGGGTCTTCCCGATGGGTTTCCGCCGTCTACTCGGGCGATCGCCGCCGTCCATTCAGTCTCAGACGATTGACGTAAATATCGCTGGGTAGCCGTTGAGAGCGTCGCAGTCGAGACAAATGGAAATGTTCCGGCCTTCTGCCGCAGCGCATCGCCTTCATCGAGCAGTTGTTGCAGCGATTGGTAAATGCGCTGATTCACCGGCTGATCTACCTTCAGCACCGGAATCGCCCCCTGTCGAGCGGCAACTCGCTGCGCTTCGGTTGATCGGGTATCGGTAACGTGAGCCAAAGCGGGTGCTCTCAGCGTACTGGGGGCAATCGTATCCACTGCTAGCTGCGGCTCATTATAAAACCGATAGCCAATGGCGCTCGTTAACAGGACAACCGCCAAAACGTAGTAAATACTATTGTGGGAGCGCGCTCTGAATGCAAGGTCTTTACGGCGGGGTGGTTGAGCCTGCTGCCAGTGCTTCCAAGTCCAAGCCGACAGCCGATGTACAAGTTTTTGCCCTGGCCATGTCATCCGTAAAACCCGGCTCGGCATGGGAGAATCCGCCCCGATTTTCAGATCAGTTCTGACAGAGCGGCTCGGTGCGGTGCCCAATGCACGGCTTCGCCGCCGTTGCCCTATTTGCTGCACAACTAATCGGAACGGGTTCATGAATGTACCAGAGGGTACGCCAACAAAGAGTTCCGGAGATACACCATGAGCGTGGCTGGGGGGTGGAGGATGGAATTAACAGAGCAGAACTGGAATGGTCACGCATAATATTATATTCTGCTGATAGGTCGGGGGCTAGCAGAGAATATAATTCCAACTCTCTGCACCCCGCTTTTTCTCATCCGCTAAACGGCAAAGCCACCCTGCTAGGGTAGCCGCAGTCCTGATTCACTGCGAGCACTAGCACTGCCCGTTCAAATGGTGCAGGTTAAATCGCCGGCTCGCTGGCTAAAGCGGAGGTTTTCGCGGTAGTCTACCGGGCAGTCGATCACGGTCGGTACATCTTGCGCCAGTGCCTCTTTCAGGGTCGGAATGAAATCGGTACTGGCAGTGATGCGATATCCCTTCAACCCCATGCTTTCGGCGAACTTCACAAAGTCGGGGTTGCCAAATTTAATAAAAGACGATGCCCCAAAGTGGTTAATCTGTTTCCATTCAATTAGCCCGTAGCCGCCATCGTTGAAAATAATTGTGACAAAAGGCGTGTTGATGCGCAGCGCCGTTTCTAGCTCCTGGCAGTTCATCATAAACCCCCCGTCACCGGTGACCGCGACTACTTTGCGGTTGGGAGCGACGAGTTTGGCGGCGATCGCCCCCGGTAGGGCAATTCCCATCGCCGCAAAGCCGTTAGAAATAATGCAGGTATTGGGGCGATCGCAATGGTAATGGCGTGCCATCCACATCTTGTGCGCCCCCACGTCTGAAATCACAATATCTTCAGGACCCATCACCTGTCGCAGGTCGTAGATCAGCTTTTGCGGTTTGATCGGAAAGCTGTCATCGTGGGCGTGCTCCTCATAGTCGGCCTGGATATCGGCGCGCAGGTGCACCGCATCGGGTTCTGGCTTACCGCTGCGATCAACTCGCTTCAAGATTTCTTCTAACGAATCAGAAATATCGCCAACCACTTCTGCCAGAGGGTTATAGCTACTGTCAACTTCGGCAGGGGTTTGCCCAACATGAATAATTGATTTGGTGCCATCTGGGTTCCAGCGCTTAGGCGAATATTCGACCAAATCGTAGCCAATGCAAATCACCAGATCGGCTTGGTCAAACCCGCAAGTGATGTGGTCACGCTGCTGTAGCCCCACCGCCCACAGCGCCAGCCGATGTGAATAGGGCATCACGCCTTTGCCCATAAAGGTATTGGCTACAGGGATATTCAGCTGAGTCGCAAACAGGGTCACTGCCTCACTGGCATGTGCCCGAATCGCCCCATTCCCGACCAAGATAATCGGGTTTTTGGCGTGGGCGATCGCCGTTGCCGCCAGTTCAATGCTTCTAAACGAGGCATACACCTTTTCAATTTCACGGGTGCTTAGAGGCTGACCCGTCGCCGTCATTGCCGCAATATTTTCTGGTAGGTCAATATGAACCGCACCCGGTTTTTCGGTTTGCGATACTTTAAACGCCTTCCGCACAATTTCTGGCGTATTGCTCGGGCGCACAATCTGGGCGTTCCACTTCGTGACCGGGGCAAACATCGCCACCAAATCCAAATATTGGTGCGACTCAATATGCATCCGATCGGTGCCCACCTGTCCTGTAATCGCCACCAGCGGCGCACAGTCTAAATTGGCATCGGCCACACCCGTCATCAAGTTTGTCGCCCCTGGCCCCAAGGTTGAAAGGCAAACCCCAGCCTTCCCTGTTAGCCGCCCATAGACATCGGCCATAAACGCAGCACCTTGCTCATGGCGCGTTGTAATGAACCGAATCGAAGACTGCTTCAACGCCTCTAGCACATGCAAGTTTTCTTCACCCGGCAAGCCAAATATATATTCGACGCCTTCATTTTCTAAGCATTTGACTAGTAGTTCAGCCGTGTTCAGATCAGCCGTGTTCAGATCAGCCGTATTCAGATCAGCCGTGTTCAGATCAGCCGTGTTTAGATCAGTCATACATTGTCCTTCGTGGTTTACTTGACCCAGACTGTTTTGACATTGACAAACTCCAAAATCCCCTGGCTGCCCAGTTCGCGGCCATAGCCAGAGCGTTTGATGCCGCCAAAGGGGAGACGGGGATCAGATTTGACCATGCCGTTGATGAAAACCGAGCCTGCTTCAATCTCAGCAACCAGGCGATCGCGTTCGGCCGGGATTTGGGTCCAGGCGCTAGAACCGAGGCCAAAGGTGGTGTCGTTGGCTAGGGCAATGGCGGCATCCAAATCGGCGACGCGAAACAGCGTGGCGACCGGGCCAAAGATTTCCTCTCGGGCGATCGCCGCATCGTGGGGCAGGTTAGCCACAATTGTCGGGGGGTAGAAGTTCCCTCGACTCAAAGCCGGGTCAGCCCGCGTGGGCACCGCATCGGGATCACCGCCAATCAGCACTTTACCGCCAGCGGCGAGGCAGCTTTGCACCTGTTGATGCACCTCTTGCAAGATGGCAGGAGTGGCCAAGGGACCAATGTGCACCTCGGGCAGCAGCGGGTCGCCAATTTTGAGAGCGGCGTATTTTTCGACTAATTTTTGGGTAAAAGCGTCAGCGATCGACTCTTGGACAATGAATCGCTTGGCGGCGATGCAAGACTGGCCGTTGTTGAGCATCCGGGCTGTGACAGCCGTGGCGACAGCGGTTTCCAAATCTGCACTTTCTAGCACAATAAACGGGTCGCTGCCGCCCAGCTCTAGCACAGTTTTTTTGATTTGCGTTCCGGCAGCAGCGGCAAGGCTAGCGCCAGCAGATTCGCTACCCGTGAGGGTGGCAGCTTTAACTCGCGGATCGGCAATGATTTGGGCTACTTTGTCTGCACCGACGAGCAACGTTTCAAAGGCTCCCTCTGGAAAGCCCGCTCGTTGAAAAATGTCGGCGATCGCCAACGCCGACTGCGGCACATTGGAGGCGTGTTTGAGCAGCCCCACATTGCCCGCCATCAGCGCCGGAGCCGCAAACCGAAACACCTGCCAAAATGGAAAATTCCACGGCATTACCGCCAAGATCACACCCAGCGGTTGGTACATCACATAGCTATGACTGGCGTCCGTTTCGATGGTAACGGGTGCCAAAAACTGCTCGGCGTGATCAGCATAATAGCGGCAGACAGCGGCACACTTTTCCACTTCGACAACGGCGGCGGTAATAGGTTTCCCCATTTCTACTGTCATCGTTTTGGCAAATATGTCCTTCTCCTCGACCAGTAGATTGGCAGCAGCGTGCAGCCAAGTAGCTCGTTGCGCCAACGACGTCCGCCGATATTGTTCAAAGCTTTGCTGAGCCGTGTCAATCGCGCGGGCGATCGCCCCATCACCTAGCCCTTGAAAGGTCTGAATCGTTTCCCCGGTCGCCGGGTTTATTGTAGCGATGCCCATACCCAAAACTCCTTCTCAACCCAGATGTGGAAAGCCTTTTAACTCTAATGCCACAGCGGTGTTTCATGGAAGGTGACTGTTGCTGAGTCCTTCTCTCTCTAGTCTTCCAATAAATTCTGAGAGTGTGCCAAGAACGTTGAAAATATTGACAAATGTATCGAAATTAACAATTTGATTGCAATTGCGTCAAACAGGGTAATCCAGCAACCCTAGATTTTTCCTGCCAGGTGCGCCAACTGCCGCATATTAACCAAATAAACCACTTGACCAGTGACGTCAATCTTGATCCAACCTTTGCTATCCAGCTTCTCCATAATTTTGCTGGCTTCATCCATCGTAATATCTGCCACATCGGCCAGATCTTTGAGGGGAATGTTAAAGATTTCCGTCCCCTGAGCGGCGGGTCTACCGTAATTTTCACCTAACGAAACTAGCGTATTGGCAAGCTTAATCGCAGGCGGCTGATGGCGTAGCTGAAACCGAAAGTTGGTTTGCCGCAGCCGTCGCACCATCAGTTGCAGCATCCGGTGGTGCAGTTGAGAGTCTTTAAACAGCGTTTGAATAAATCGCTGTGCCGAAATGCTGAGCAGCTTAACGGGAGAGAGGGCAACTACATCCGTTGAGCGCGGAGATTCGTCTAAAATCGCCATTTCACCAAAGAAGTCACCGCGTCCTAAGATGGCCAGCGTGACCACTTCTTCACCCGCATGACGCCGCACCTTGACCCAACCCGATTCGACAAAATAAACCGCGTTGCCCCAGGCATCTTCCATCAAAACAGCTCGGCCAGACGGATATTCATGCTCAACCGCAATCGAAAGCAGCCATTCAAGCGTTTCGGGGCTAGCGGAGCTAAAGAGAGGAAACAGTTCGCTAAATGCTATGGTCTGCATGAAGAAAGCCTTGGGTTAAAAAAAGAACTGCTTCAGTTTGCGCCCATTTCCGGATACAGCTGAGAAAATGCAAACGATCAGGAAATGTAACGCCGAGACAACCGGGCAGCCAACGGTACAGAGCTGGTAGGTAGTTTGACGTCCTTACGGTTGCCTCAACTATCGTACCCACGAATATTTGAAACTTAGCAAATGGCGGCTATTGGTTAACCCAGGTCTCATATTGTACTGATGGTTACCCTAAATTTGCCAGATTTTAATACACCTAAAAATGGCAAGCAGCCCGTGGCATCTAAACGGTTTCCGTGACCGCCTGCTGGAGACGCGATCGCAATGCGTCAACGTAGTGGGGCCAACCCACCACAATAGTTTGATGGTGCGCTAGCGTTTCACGATCTACCGCATCTGCCGTGAACCGTAACGGGTTGCCATCCAAATCACAGCAGACTAAGCCAGCCATCTGCGCCAGCGCCAGCGGCCCGGTCGTATCCCAAAGTTTAACGCGGCGATTGCTATACACATACAAGCCTGCACGTCCCTGAATCACCTCTAGTACCTTTAGCCCAAAACTGCCAATGCAGTTAAACTGCGCTTCGGGAATTAGCTGCAAAATGGCTGCACCAAACCGTCGCACATCTTTGGTACCAATCAAGATAGGGCAGTGGTCAGCCGAGAGCGGTGGCTGCGTCGGGATTAGAGGAAAGGGGGGGCGATCGCCTTCCGCCTGAAACAATCCCAACTCAGTACCGCCAAAATAAAGCTGCTCAAACATCGGTGCATACACCCACCCGGCACGCGGCACACCACCCTCTAACAGGCCCAGCATCACCGAATAATGGGGCAAGCCATTAATAAAGTCATCGGTTCCATCGATTGGGTCAATCAGCCACAGACGCCCATCCGTTTGGGCAAACAGCTGCCGCGACGGAGCATTCTCCTCAGAAATTACGCCATCTTGGGGAAATAGGGCGCTTAACCCCTGCGATAGCTGTTGATCTAATGCGCGATCAACATCTGTCACGTAGTCTTCTACCCCTTTTTCGTAGACCTGAAACGTTTCTCGTGCCAGCTGTCGTGCCTGCCTGCCACAGTCCGTTAGAAGCCAGCGAATTTTTTCGAGGTGGTCAGTAGAGAGGTAAGACATGAGAGGGAGAAACCAGAGATGAAGGCCAGTAAGTCGATACAAAAGTGGGACAGCAGCAGAGCAAAGCCTCTTGGCGAAACACCCTTAGCCCTGATCCTCCTCACCTTACCCTACTGATTCCAGCATTACCCATAAAAAATCGATCAAAAAACGGGTTAATCCAATCTGGATTAACCCGCTAATTGGGAACGCTCAAGAGTGTTACTTTTGTAGCACCAGCTTGACGTTGGCGTTCTGTAGACCAGGGCGCTTGACTTCGGCCAAGGTCTTGTTAACCGCGTACTTTTGGTTGATGGAATTGATCAACTCGGTCTGATTGTGCTTCTTAGCCACACCCCAGAGGTCAGCGATCAAGTCAAAAGAACCATCGGCATTGCGAGACCAGCCCAAATCGTATTCGCCTTCGAGCACAGCCACGATGTCAGAGCGAACGCGCTGACCGTTGTAGCCACGAACATCAGCCTCAGTCTTAACAGAGATACCCAGGTCCCGTAGGGAAGCCTTCAGGATTTCGGCATCAGTGATCTTGGTGCGCAGGGTGCTGAAGTGAGACATTTCGGATTTCCTCCTAATTTGGGAAGTTGAGAGAATCGACAACGTTGGGTCAGTAATACCGTTTGGCTTAACCTTTGGAGGGCAAACTAGAACGGCTATGGTTCTTAAACTGCTAGCTTTTCGCTAGCCTTTCCTCCTGTTGGGAGCAGGAGAGAAAGTCTGTTAGCTCCACTCCAGCCGCTTGTACTCCTCTTCGCGGCTTCGCTCTTCAGCGATAGAAGTGGCAGCAGGTCGCGCGCGCTGCCTAGCCCACTCTCGGAGGGCTATCACCTGCTCTGCCATCGTTTTAGACAACGGAAGCGTTGACTTGATGGCGGCAATAATATCTAACTGGGTAAACTCTCGGTCTTGAGCAAATGCCTCATACATGGCAGCTATAACCGCTTGCTCAATCTCCGCTCCAGAGAACCCGCACATGATATTCATTTGGCGGCTAGAGTTAGTAGTTGGATCGGTAATCGAAACCGTTGCGTCGGTTTCCGATACTTTTGCCAATTGCTCCAAATCAAACCGACCAATGTCTTGTCTACGGCGGGAAAGATGAATTCTAAAGATGTCTGCGCGCTCTTCGGGCGTAGGCAAATCGACGAAGAAGATTTCGTCAAATCGGCCTTTGCGGAGAAACTCACTCGGTAGACGATCGACCCGGTTGGCCGTAGCAATGACAAACACCGGAGAGGTTTTCTCTTGCATCCAGGTGAGGAAGCTGCCAAAGATCCGGCTAGAGGTGCCCCCGTCAGAATCGCCAGACCCGGCAGAACCGGCAAAGGCTTTGTCTAGCTCGTCAATGAATAAGATAGCAGGAGAAATTGATTCTGCTGTCTTGAGCGCATTGCGGAGATTGGCTTCAGAACGCCCCACCATAGAGCCATCGTAGACTCGCCCCATGTCTAGGCGCAGCAGCGGCAAGCCCCACAGGCGAGCGGTTGTCTTTGCAATCATCGACTTGCCGCAGCCAGGAACCCCCAAGATCAGCATCCCTTTCGGTTGAGGTAGTCCATATTCACGCGCTCGTTCAGTGAAGGCGTTGGATCGCTGCCGCAACCAAGATTTCAGCTCTTCTAGACCGCCTACCGAGTCGATAGTGTCGTCTTCCTCCAGATACTCTAAGATGCCGTTGCGACGAATTAGCTGCTTCTTCTCAGAGAGCACTACGTCTACTTCATCTTCGGTGAGGCGTCCTGCAGAAACCTGTGCCTTGCGGTACACTTTTTCGGCTTCGTCGCGGGTGAGACCAAGAGCCGCCTTCAGCAACTTTTCGCGGGTTTCGGTGGTAATCCGACGAATGGGGCGACATTGCTCAAGTTGATGGGTCAAAACTTGGTTGATTTCTGCCATGTTGGGCAGAGGATAGTCGAGAACAGCCACTTCCTTTTCGAGTTCGATGGGGATGTTCATGAGGGGCGACATCAGAAGGATGGTCTTCTGGGTGTCTTTAAAGCTGGCGATCGCATCTCGTAGCCACCGCGTCACCGCTGGTGAATCGATGAAGGGGTGCAGGTCTTTAAACACAAAGATGCCGGGTTCTCGCTGGCGAACTACCCATTCAATGGCCGCTTCGGGAGAAACAGTGGTGTGCTGAGCCGCATTGCGGGGCTGGCCATATTCGACAATGCCGTGGGTCACAGTCCACACAAACACTCGCCGAAGAGGTTTGATTTGAGCAATTGACGCGATGGTTTGCTCAGCCCGCTCTTCCTCAGAGGTAACGAGGTAAATCAGAGGATATTGTGCTTGAACTAACACGTTTAGCTCTTCTTTCATGAGTCCTCTTTTAGGGTCATTGACCTACTAAAAACCAACAGGCGGCGCTTGGAGCAGCCAACGTTTCAAAATCGTTTAATCCCTT
>CASBQJ010000367.1 GCA_949127705.1 Synechococcales cyanobacterium PMM_0085 | reverse complement strand
TGCAACTTCAACGAAACTATACAGCGAACAGGGATGAATCTACCCCACCAATGTCACTCTGGAGGGGTGTGCTTAACGTGATAACTACAAATATCCATCAGGACGAAATTGATTGCAGTGTAGATGCGGTTCGCCAACTAATTTTTGACGAGCTGAGGCAATCCACTCGCGCTGCTGAACAAAACTCTCGCGATGTGACGGCTCGAATTGTCGGGGAAGTAACTCGCATTTGTTCTGAAAGCAAGCGCATTCAATCATCTGGAGAAATCGATAGCTGGTCTATCACCCTGGCGCGCCATCGTCTGAAACAATGCCTTAAATACTATCAGTTAGGTTCCCATCGGGGTCGTGTGGAGCTACATAGCACCCTAAGTGCCGTCATCTATCGCTACATTACCCCACCGCAGGTGCAGTCTAGCTACCAGGCACGGCTGAATTTGATTGAAGATTTCTTGCAAGGCTTTTATATTGAATCGCTGAATGCCTTTCGACGAGAAAGCCAGCTGCCGCCGACCTATTGCCCGCGATCGCTGCTAGAGCTAGCAGAATATATGGCGTTCTCTGAACGTTACGGGAAGCGCCGGATTCCATTGCCGGGTCGCCGCAGTCAGCAGCTAATCATTTTGCGAGCACAAACTTTCTCGCAGCAGCAGCCACCCGAAACCTTGGTTGATATGGAGCAGGCTGCCGAGGGTTCGTCGGGTGATTCTGACCAAGTGCGCAGCGGTGCCCCCTTGCAGCAGGTGCGCGAACAAATGGTGGCGCAGGAGCCAGAACTGACTGAAGATACCCTCCGCCATACGGTGGTAGCAGAGCTGATGACCTATCTAGAAGAGCGGCAACAGCGTGACTGTGCTGATTATTTTGCCCTGCGCCTGCAAGATCTCCCGGCCAATGAAATTGAGGCCATTTTAGGTCTGACATCGCGCCAGCGAGACTATTTGCAGCAGCGGTTCAAATATCACCTGATCCGCTTTGCCCTTTCACACCACTGGGAATTGGTGCATCAGTGGTTAGAGGCAGACCTAGAGCGGAATCTGGGTCTAACGCCGCAGCAGTGGGAGGTTTTGCAAACAAATCTTAGCCATACGCAAGCAGAAATGCTGCAACTGAAGCAGAAAGGGACTTCTGAGGGAGCGATCGCCCAATCTTTGGGGTGCAGTGTTACCCAAGTTCAGAAGCAGTGGTCTAAACTACTGGAACAAGCCTGGGAAATTCGAAACAATTTGGTATCCGGAGCAGGGTCATCTGGGGATGAATAACGATACAGAAGCCAATAAAATCTTGGCTTGGTTGTTAAAAGATCTGAATCCAACGTCTACTACGCCATCAGGGAATACTAGCCACGAGGCTAGAGAAGACGAGTTGGGCGCAGCTAATCTGCCATCAGATCACATTCACTTGTTCGACTCACAAGACGCCCAACCTCGGTGGGGCAATCTGGATGAGTCGGATGATTTTTTGTTTCAAGATTCCCCATTATCTAGACCAGGAGAGATACCCGCTGTGCAAGATCGTTTTTATTCCCTTTTAAGGCGTCGCCTACGTGATGAGGTGGCGCGCAAGCCGCCCTTGTTTCCGTGGGAAACCGAAGTGCTTGAGTATGAATCCGAATATTCTGACCTACTGGCACCAGAATTGGTTCCTAGCACTGTTTGGGCGGCTCAACTGCCCGCGCTGAACTTGCCTGTCCCCATGCCTGATGGGTTAATGAATCGCTTATTTGATCAGTGCCAACAGCTGGTTCGCAGTTCGCTGCGAGAAGGCGAAAAGCTGGTGCAAGTCGTGGAGTCGCTGTTCCCCGGCCATGCACCCGCCCTGAATGAGCTGGCAGGCTATGTGCTAGCGTCTCCTGCCCGCTCAGGTGAGCCAGGTGGGGCAGTGATGGATAAACCGCGCCCCACCCAAGACGCTGGTTTCCCGGATCACTACAATGCAGCCACGGCACCCCAGCAAATGGTGCTGTCGTTGGTGGCAGCCCGCGAAATTCTCAACTCTCTCACATTGGCTGTAACGGCTAACCAGCCCAAGGTAGAGCGCCAATGGCATACCACGGCAGGTGTTTTAACGTTACAGGCAGAGTGGGTTGAAGCTGGATGTGTGCGGGTGCGCAGCATCTTGCCTTGTGCAGGGCAAATTCAGTCGAAAGGTAACGATGTAGAAGCCGTTGCTCAGCGGCCTAATGCAGGTGCTCTCAGTATTGAGCTAATTGACTTGGTGCCCGAACAAATCTACCCATTGGAAGTGCATCTCACCCTACCCGGCATGCCGGTGCTGACGTTTGCAGTCCAAGTTGTCGGCGGATAGAGGAAATAGGGAGTAGGAGCTAGACCCTGCACCCTAAAACCCAAGCCACCTGAAACCGAAGACACCTGACGATCGGGAAAAAGTGGACATGATTTTCCCTACTTGCGGCCAAGATGGCTAGTATAGGGGCAGCTTTTGCTTTTGGGGATCATGTCCACTCCATTTCCTGACACGCGGCATCTTGCTCAGAGTTCTAGATGGCAGCGACTGTGGCAGCAGTTAGGCCGGCGCGAGCCAATCGAGCCAGAAGATTCGTTACTGCTGCGGGTGTTGGTACAGTTGATGGTCGCGGTAGGCATTGTGGCGGTAGATGTATCTGCCGCCGATGCCGCCGATATCTTGGGTACTAGCTTTTGGGCCGTGCCTGTCAGTGGCATTGGAGCCGCTTGGAGCTGGTATCGCCGCCGCAGTCGCAATATTCCGGTCAAATTTTGTATTGCGATCGCCATGCTGGTTGCCTTGGCGGTCTTTTTTGTGCGGTTGGTCAATGAACGCAACGACACGCGGCTGGCGTTGGCGGAGCTGCTGATTCAGCTTCAGGTCTTCCATAGTTTTGACCTGCCGCGCCGCAAAGATTTGGGCTATTCCGTCATCATTGGGCTAATTTTGCTAGGAGTAGCGGCAACGCTCAGCCAAACCTTGTGGTTTGCCCCACTGCTGCTGGCGTTTGTGGGCTTAGCGATCCCAATGATGATTTTGGACTATCGTTCGCGACTAGGACTGGTTCCTCAACAGACGTTACGGCGAATTGGAGCTGATCTTGCGCCAAAAAAATTGGCTGTGTTTCTGCTGGTAACCGTTGGGTTGGGGCTGCTGATCTTTGCGTTTTTGCCGCGACTGCCGGGATATCAGCTTCGAGCCTTTCCGGTGAGTGCCCCGATTGAATTTGAAGGGCAGTTTGACGGCGGCACGATTTTGAATCCGGGCTATGTGCGCGATGGTAGGGCTAGCTCTGGCACTGGCACCGGAGCCGATGGCAACGTCCGGGGGGAACCCGGCCAGGTAGACGACAGCTTTTACTATGGCTTTAATAGCCAGATGAACCAAAACCTGCGGGGATCGCTGACGCCCAAAGTGGTGATGCGGGTGCGATCGCAGTCGGAAGGATTTTGGCGAGTGCTGGCGTTTGACCGCTACACGGGGCAGGGCTGGGAGATCTCGCGCGGCGAGGAGAAAGATGTCCAAAAGCTAGAGCGTCCGGCCTGGTCGTTCCGGTTCACCCTGCCCTGGTCGGTGACGCTTAACCGCACCCAAGAGGTAATCCAGTCCTATACGCTGGTATCAGATTTACCCAATCTGGTGCCAGCACTCTACGAACCCAAGGAGCTGTATTTTCCAACGCGAGAAGTCGCCATTGATCCCGAAGGCACAGTGCGATCGCCCGTTCCGTTATCCGCAGGACTCACCTATACGGTGATTTCGGAAGTGCCCTACCGCGATCGCACCAAGCTAGGAAAATCTCTAACGGTTTACCCCAAACCGATTACAGACACCTATCTGCAACTGCCCAAGGCGATCGCCCCCCGCTTGCGGCAAACCACTGAAGCGATTTTGGCCAAGTCTGCCAATCCGCTGACGAGTCCCTACGAAAAAGCGCTCTATCTGGCGCAACATCTGAAGCAAACCTACGAGCTTCAGCCTAATTTGCCATTCCTGGATGAAAAGGAAGACCTGGTGGAAGCCTTCTTATTCAAGTATCAGGGCGGCTACCCCGATCACTTTTCCACCGTACTGACTACGATGCTGCGGTCTATCGGCATTCCAGCTCGGCTGACGGTGGGCTTCGGAGCCGGTGAGTTCAACCCGTTCACTGGCTTTTACGTGGTGCGAAACACGGATGCCTTTGCCCTAACGGAAGTTTATTTTGCCAAACATGGCTGGTTTGCCTTCAACCCGATTCCTGGTGCCAATGTGATCCCAACATCGGTGGAAGAATCACAGGTGTTTGCGGTTTTGAAGCAGTTTTGGCAGTGGGTGGCAGGTTGGCTGCCGTCGCCGCTGTCGGGCTTCTTGAATGGCGTGTTTGAGCAGTTGGTGCGGGCATTTGGCTGGGCGATCGCCACTCTAACAGGGCTGTTCAACCGGGGCTGGATGGGGCTACTGACCGGGCTGATTCTGTTGACGGCACTTAGCTTTGCGGGCTGGCTAGCGTGGAGCGGTTGGCAAACCTGGCGCTACCGCCGCTGGCTAGCAAAATTGCCGCCAATGGAAGCGCTTTATCAGCAGCTGCTAACGTGGCTGGCCAGTCAGGGCATCCACAAATCTCCGGCCCAGACCCCCCTGGAGTTTTCACGCCAATCGTCTAGCCACCCGTCCTTTGACCACCCCGAGCTACTTGACGCTATTTCCCATGCCTATGTTCGCTGGCGCTATGGCGGGCAATCTCCTCACATTGAACCCTTGCAGCAGCAGATGCAGGCGGCACGAAGACGTCAAAACCGCGCAGCAATGCCAAAAAGCAGCCGATAACGGCCTATTCCAGCGGCAGAATTAGCTCTCCTGTGCCTGGGATCACAGTTCCGATCGCTCGGGCGTCAAGGGTTTGGGTTTGGAAAAACTGAATGGTGCGATCGCCCTCGTCGGCTGGAACCAGCACAACAAATCCGATACCCATGTTGAAGGTATTGAACATGTCTAGGCGACTGACTGAGCCTAATTCTGCTAGCCAGTCAAAGACGGGTGGGATTGTCCAAGTGTGGGGCTGAATGTGGATCGATTGCCCGTGATTTAGACAGCGCGGCAGGTTTTCGGGTAGGCCGCCTCCGGTGATGTGAGCCATGCTGTGGATGGGTAACCCGGCACGCAGGGCGGCCAAAATGGGCTTTACGTAGATTTGGGTGGGGGTGAGTAGGGTGTCGCCGATGGTTTTGCCGCCAAACAGGGGCGGGCTATCGTGCAGGTTGATCTCGGCTAGTTCGATGATTTTTCGCACCAGGCTGAAGCCGTTGCTGTGGATGCCGCTGCTGGGAAGGGCGATCGCCACATCACCCACTTTTACTTGGGAGCCGTCCAAAATCTGGCTTTTTTCGACGATCCCCACGCAAAATCCGGCTAGGTCATATTCGCCGGGTTGGTAGAATCCTGGCATTTCTGCGGTTTCGCCGCCCAGCAGGGAGCAGGTTGCTTGGTTGCAGCCATCGGTGATCCCGGCGATTACTTGGGCGAGCTGTTCGGGGTTGAGTTTGCCTGTGGCTAGGTAGTCTAGGAAGAATAGAGGTTCTGCGCCACAGGTGAGGACGTCGTTGACGCACATGGCGACGAGGTCGATGCCAACGGTGTCGTGGCGATCGCATTGGTGGGCTAGTTTCAGTTTGGTGCCGACGCCGTCGGTGCCGGAGACGAGGACGGGTTGCTGGTAGCCTGCGGGTAGTTCAAATAGGCCGCTGAAGCCGCCAATGCCGCCGAGGACTTCGGGGCGGCGTGTGCTGTTGACCATGTCGCGGATGCGTTGCACGAACGCGCGTCCGGCTTCTACATCTACCCCTGCTTGCCGATAGTCCATGAAGGTTCCATTTGTTGCGCTGCCAAGGTTGTATTTTATCAGTGCGGGGTTGCCCCAGCCACAAGCACCACCCGGCGTGTTTGTGCTGGGGTAAGTGTGGGAGAAAGTGTGGGAGAAAGTGTGGGAGAAAGTGTGGGAGAAAGTGTGGGAGAAAGTGTGGGAGAAAGTGTGGGAG
>CASBQJ010000366.1 GCA_949127705.1 Synechococcales cyanobacterium PMM_0085 | reverse complement strand
CTCTTACAGTTCGTCAGTGACATTTGTGACGGGGCACGAAGCCGCTGGCAAGTACCGTCCGGCGGTGAATTGGGCGGCGATCGCCCAAGGCAGCGAAACCATCGTGATCTATATGGGCATCCACAACCTGGCTTATATTGTGGAGCAGCTGCAGGGCGCAGGGCTAGACCTGAATACGCCGATCGCTCTCGTGCGATGGGGAACGCGCCCCGAGCAAGCAGAACTGCTCGGGACTTTAGCGACTATTGTGCAGCAGATAGAAACAGCAGGGTTTGACGCACCTGCGATCGCCGTTATTGGTAACGTGGTTAACCTGCACGCCACTCTGGCAGGATGCCGTCCATCGGTTTAACTAGATTCTCACGTGGCATCAAAAGAAGATTGATTTTTCATGCCTTCCGTGCCTGAACGATCAACCTTTCAAACCTCAGCGGTCTATTGGGACACCCACACAGAAACGGAACCCCCCTTGCAGCGAAACTCTCCCCACCCGTCCTCATTGGTGGTAACTGGCTCACTAATATATCCAGTCAGATCGACGTAAGTAGTATTCGGTTGACCAATTTTCATCGACTTACTGCCATCGTCTCCGTTGCTTAAAACAACGGCAACGCCGCCGGGATGCTCCTCATCCCCCAATCGCGTCCAGCCCAACGTATTGGCATGGTCGAAATAGTCATGCTGTTCTCCATAGGCATAGGTTTGCCGAGCAAACAGCAGGTAATCCAGAATTTCTTGATGGCTATCCATCCAGACTTCATGCTCATTGCCGTCATTTCCACTATCTGTATAGTGTGCTCCGTAATAATCACCGTAAAAAATACAGGGATAGCCTTCCTGGCGCAGCAGAATTAGCGCATAAGCCAGAGGCTTAAACCAAGATTCAACTAAAGATTCTAGCGACTGTAACGGTTGAGAGTCATGGTTCTCAACTAAAGTTACTGCGAGAGTCGGCTGCTGCTGAACCAGCGTATTGTCAAAAATTTGCCGCATGTCGTAGTCATTGCCAGCTGTGCTAGCGACGTGAAAGTTGTAGTGCAGCGGGGCGTCAAATAGGGTCACCCTGCCGTTAGTTGTTTCCACGAAGCTATGCAGCGCTTCGACATCGTAAGACCAGTACTCACCTACCGCAAACAGATCTCGCTGCGCATAGTGACTCACATGATCGAGCCATTCACGAAAAAAGTCTGCTGAGACATGTTTCACGGCATCAAACCGAAACCCATCGACACCTGTGGTATCGACATACCATTCACCCCAATACTTCAATTCACCGCATACTTCAGGGTGATCCATATCTAGATCGCAACCCATCAGGTAATCGAAATTACCGTTTTCTAAGTCAACATTGCGATCGAATTCTTTGCCCTTCAGCAGATAGATAGCATCTTCAGATTCGTTGTACGCATTGTAGTCAATTGCATCAAAATGCCACCAATGCCACTTCATGCTGGAATATTTGTCTCCCCGTCCAGGGAACGTAAAGCTGGTCCACGCCTTGATTGTTTGATACTCTCCAATTGCGTCATTCCGGTTGTCCATGCTGAACGGAGTTGCTTCAACTTCTTCCTCTTCGTCAGCACCCATCTTGTGATTAAATACGGCATCGGCATAAACCCGAATTCCTGCGGCTTGGGCAACCTTAACAGCGTTCAAGTACTCTTTTTTTGTGCCGTACTTGGTACGCACCGAACCTTTTTGGTCAAATTCTCCCAAGTCAAACAAATCATAAACGCCATAGCCTACGTCGTAACCGCCGCCTGTTCCCTTGTAGGCCGGCGGCAACCAGACCGATGTGACCCCGCTTTTGGCTAGAGTTTCAGCCGACTCTGCAAGTTGATTCCAAAGGTTTCCATCGGGTGGAATATACCAATGGAAATACTGCATCATGACGCCGTTGGTTTCAGACATAATGTTACTGGCTTAAAAGTTAGACTATTTCGTTACAACTTAATACAAAGTAATTGAAATTTAATCTCTATACAATCTGCCAAACGAAATACCCTTCTCATCCTCACGATAGAGACGTTGACGTGAGATCGGCAGTTCTAGATAACTAGATAACAAGTCACGCAGTCCGCAACGGTTTGGAAAGCACTTATCTTACCTGGCGCGTCTTACCTGGCGCGTCTTACCTGGCGCGATCGCTTCATATAGCTTCCGCCAGTCCTCTTAGGACAAGGGGCTTAAGCCCCTTGTTGGCTGACGTGCTAACCTGCGTCTTAACGTTTGTAGCGACGGCGATAATCCAAAGCAAGCCGGACTTTTCTGGTCTCTTTCTTGCCTCTTTCTGGTTTCTAGAGTGAGCGGTTCCCTGACAAAAATATTGAACTTAGTCTCAATTGACTTGTTTTGTATCCCCTATTGGGTATATCCTACTACCAAACAGTATTTAGATTTTGGTGTTTTGTTTGCGTCTTCCCAGGGTTATGGGAAAATGCCCAATGCAATTGATCGGTTTAGATTGCCGAATCAAAATTGCTGAATCAAATTTTTGTTAGCTAACCAACGATTGACGTTCTACAGGTAGAAGGAGATTTGTAATATGCCACTTTCGAAACGGTGTTTGGCTGAGTTTATTGGCACTTTTTGGTTGGTATTGGGCGGCTGCGGTAGTGCTGTGCTTGCTGCTAATTTTCCGTATGGAAATGAGGCCAACCCCCTCGGAATTGCCTTGGTGGGTGTGTCGTTGGCATTTGGTCTGACGGTGCTCACTGGAGCCTATGCGTTCGGCCATATTTCGGGCGGTCACTTTAACCCCGCTGTTTCGTTTGGGTTGTGGGCTGGCAAGCGCTTTCCTAGTGCCGAATTACTGCCTTATATTGTGGCTCAGGTGTTAGGCGCAATTTTGGCGGGTGGGGTGATTTATATGATTGCAAGTGGGCGTGACGGGTTCTTGCCGCTAACGGGTTCTAACCCGCTAGCGACCAACGGGTTTGGGGCTCATTCTCCCGGTGGTTACAGTTTGTTTGCCTGTCTGGTAGCAGAAGTAATCCTCACCTTCATTTTCTTGCTAGTGATTTTGGGATCTACCGATCGCCGT
>CASBQJ010000365.1 GCA_949127705.1 Synechococcales cyanobacterium PMM_0085 | reverse complement strand
TTATTAAGTCAGAACAAGTCAGGTATTCTCAGGCTTAAACTTAGATTCCATCTTTTTAGATGAAAATGTAACAATAGTTATTAACTAATCTTGAGTTTCAGTCGGGCTTTTTCTGTAGTTACTGGGGCATCGTCAAAACTTCGTCACAATCTTATGATGCTGTGCATAGAGCATGGTAGTGCTATTTAGTGTGATGGGTTTGCTGGGGTAGGTTGGTAAATACTCCCAGGGCGACATCAATAGCCCTTGTGCCAATAGTTCACACACGCTATCTTTTTCGTATCCAATGAGCCGAAAGTTTAGCTGAGGAGCCTGAATATTTTCAAATTTTTCATCAGATATCTGTTGTCGGCATCAGGCAAATGGATCCGTTTGCCAACTTTTGATCAATCAACCTGTTATGCTGCTTTGTTTGCGCGGTAGCGCCAGAGCCGGCGTCGATAACGGTCAAATCAAAACTCAGAACTTGGAACTCAACACTCATATCATGTCTTAAAGAATCGTTTTTGCCCCATCAACCATCAAGGACGCCCCATGCATCAAGGCTGGAGCATCAGTGGCCAAAAATAGAGCAACATGAGCAATTTCTTCGGGGGTGCCCAAGCGTCCGATCGGCATGGAGGCAATCCCCTGCGCTTTGGCGGCTAACGGATCAGCATCCAGATCAAACTCCTGTTGTAGCATTGGTGTATCAATCGGGCCAGGGCAAAGTGCATTAATGCGAATATTCGACTGCGCATATTCCAATGCCAATGCCCGAGTAAACGAAAGCACCGCTCCTTTACTAGCACAGTAGGCGGTGTAGAGGGGCTGAGCGACAACCGCTAGCTCTGATGCTGTATTAATGATGACACCGCCCCGGTGCTGCATCTGAGGAATCACCTGTTGACACAAATAGAAAACAGATAGGAAGTTAACCGCTAGGATTTGCTCTACGGTGACTGCATCCGTCTCTAGGAACGGAGTGACAGCAGATATACCCACGTTGTTGTAGAGAATGTCGATTTGTTTACAGGTTTCTAGGCATTGGCCGACGCTCTCGATACAGGCAGATTGATTGGATAGATCGGCAGGGTAAAAATGAAATAGTTGGCCTTGCGCTTGCAGTTCTTGCGCCAAGGCTTGACCCGCTTGCACGTTGCGATCGAGGCCAAACACAGTTGCGCCCTGCTGACAAAATAATCGCGCGGCGGCCTGCCCAATGCCCGACCCTACTCCTGTAATTAGTGCGACTTTGCCTGCGAGTCGGTTCATGATGGTTGTGGCGTAATAGAGTTCAGATGCATCAGCTTACTCAAATCAAGATCCGAGAGAATGTATGGTTCAGGCAAATAAAGTCACTTCGATTGTACTCCCAATAAAAGCGTAAGAATTAGCAGCATGGTTGTGGATAACGCAACTAAATTCACAAAAATTGCATTGGTGCATCAATAACTCCAAAAAAATTGCTAAATGCAACAAATCTTGATCCCAACTTGATGCCAATATGTGGCATGAAATACAGCTTAAGCCGATCGCCAGCTTTATGCTGAATTTAAGGCTGTGTGACTCGGGTGTCGCGCCATGCAATGCCCACGACTCAAGCTCACAGTTAAGGGAATGATCACGAACTATGACCGTAGCCACAACCCCAGACTTTAATTTTTACATCAATCGCCGCACTCATTGGACAAGCTATCTAGTCAATGGATTGGCGATCGCCTATGTCTTGCTGGGCTATGGGTTTGCCGTTTTCTGCCTGACGCAGCCCAGCGGCTGGGTGAATCTGGCAGGTGTGGGTTTGCTGATTCATACGTTGGTTTGGGCAGCCTATTTTGTCCATGAATTTGTTCACAGCACCATTTTTCGCTATCCGATGTGGAATGCTGTATTCGGGCAAATTATGCTGTTTATCACAGGGTCTTGCTACAGTGACTATCGCGACATTGCCAGCAACCATCTGGCGCATCACAAAAATCGGGCTGACTTTTCCGTTTTTTCCATGCCTGTTTTTTTGCGATCGCTGCCCCAGCCCGTCTTACAAACTATCATTGTATTGGAATGGCTCTATTTTCCTGTAATCAACTTCCTGCTGCGCTGGCTGAATGCAATTTCACCTTTTTTAGGCCAATCGCGCCGAGATGAGCGATCGCGCAACGCAGCGTTACTTCTGTTACGCGGTGGCCTGTTTACCGCTCTGGCTGTTTATTCTATTAAGGCGATCGCCCTCTACTTCTTGAGCTACATTTGCTTCATCAATATTTTGCGGTTCATTGACTGTTTCCAGCATACCTATACTGTATTTCGGCTAGGTCAACCGTTGCCGCAGTATAGCCTTGAGCACGAAGAAGTGAATACATTTTCTAATGTAATTTCACGCCGTTGGGCTTGGTTAAACTTACTGCTGCTAAATTTCTCTTACCACAATGCCCATCATCGAGTCATTCGCTGTCCCTGGCATCTTTTGCCACAGCTAGATGCAGAACTATATCCACGCGACTATCGGCAATATGTCACGCTGGGCAGCCTAATCAACAACTATCATCGCTTCCGAGTTCACCGCTTGTTCAACGATCAAGGTATCGTTTTAGATACAGAAAATGGCCTGAACCTAGAGCAATTTGTCGGAGCGATTGGCGTTTCTTTTTTATTCACCCGCGAGCCATTAGACTGGCTACATCTGCCTGAAACGACGATCCTTGCGGAGCCTTAGAGCAGCATGAGTCACATTTACCGTTAGGGACAGGTGCGCTAATGAGTCCGGGTCAAAAAAACATTGGATAGTTCTATTTGTGTTAACGCAATACATTGGGTTATGGAAGCGCGAATCTATTCAACTGGCGGATGCAGTTCCGCAGGAAAATGAGATCGTTTTTTGGCTTCAGGCTGAACAGTATTTTGCTGATATTCGTATTCCTTTGGATCAACCGCGCCTGCCACCGGGCACGTCTTTATTCGATTTAGCAGCAACCGAAC
>CASBQJ010000364.1 GCA_949127705.1 Synechococcales cyanobacterium PMM_0085 | reverse complement strand
TGGAGCAAACGTAAGACCATAAAACTCCTTGAGGGTGGAGGCAGTTGCAATGAAGCAGAAAATCTCTGGAGTGATCCGGGGAATCACCGCTCCTTTAGGACGGTGAGGATGTCAATCCTAAGCGTTGCAAATCATCAGAGGGTTGACCTAGTAGTGACATACTCCCGACTCTCATGCTTCGCACGTTTGCTAATCATGAAGATAGGGTGTTCACGATTGGCGCTATCCTCCTCCCTCTCTGCGAGACGCTACGCGAACGCCTTTGGCCTTGGTCAGAGGATGCACCCTCACTCACGCGCCTTTCAGCCCAGTGCTCACCTGGGTACAGGTAGAACGCGGGGCTTCCCATCTATAAGCTAAAGCATGGCTTTGGGACAGGGACATTGCACTGCAATGTCCCTATTTAGGCAACTGATTTAGGCAACTGCTCAGCCCCCCTGTGCGATCGCCATCAATGGCAACTGGCTTGCTGACGTGGGCTAGGCGGCACATCCATAGCGGGGCTAGCACCAAAAAACCCAACGGGCTTCAAGATGAAACCGGAGTAGGCCGTTGGCATGACTGGCCAGTCTTCGGGCCGTGGGATGTGGTGGTGACCAAAGTTGTACCAAACGACCACATCGGTATTGGCGATCGCCCGATTTGCCTGAGTCCACTGGGGTAACCCTTCATCGCCGGGGTTTTGATTGGGGTATTTGCCAGCCGGATATTGCTCATCGGCGGCATAGGGCGTCACCCACAGGTGTTTGGCCATAAACCCTGCCCGTTTCATAATCGGAGAATCGGGATGGGCAAAGGGCAGAATGGTATCACCTGGAATAATTTTGAACCCGACGGGCTGCCCCAAGCGATTTTGCACAGCAGGGTTGACGACTTTCCAGTAGCGCCCCGCCAAGGGGTCAACGATGCGCTGTGCCGCTTGCTCCGTTTGCAGCAAGCTAGAAACGGCGTAAAAAGCGTTGCCCATGGGATTGTCGGGACCCATCGGTTCAGCTTCGGTATTGACTTCATAGACAGAGTTGGCGCTGCCATCGAGATCGAAATCGAGCCGCATGCAGAAAAAGTGCTGGTGATTGATCGCATTTACCTCCGGCGCTACGACTGTGCCATATTTGGGCGATCCGGCCAAACTGCCACAGAGTAAAATCCCCGTCAGCTTGATTTCGTATTGAATCGTGCCGTCTTGATAGAAGTACCAGAAGAAGCCGTATTCGTAATTATCAACCGTGGAAATGAAGGAAACGACGAGACGCCGCGATCGCCTGACTTCCGCACTGTCTCGCCGCCAATCGGTATGTTTCCACAAAATGCCATAGTCTTCTTCATGCATGCAGATGGCATTTTCAATCACCGACACCTCGCCCCGGCTGTTAGTCAAATGCGCATCAAAATAGTGAATGTGTCCCAGGCAATCACAGCCGAGTTTGAGCGAGTTGGCCAACATGCCAACGCCATGTTCGCCGACGTCAAAGGCATTTTTGCGATAGTGCTGAGGGCGCGGATCCCCGTAGGGAACCACCATTTCTGCCATCGAAGCGCGATAGAGAATAGAGCGCAGCTGACCCTCGTCTTCGTAGCCCACGGTATGCAGCACAACGCCTTCACGCGGAGTAAAGCCAATGCGGAAGTTCCACTTTTGCCAGCGGACGTGATGCCCATCCACGTCAAAGCTAGGGCCTTCCGGCTGAGTAATGTGGAGCGGCTTGATGTCGGTGCGAAACTCAGAGCGAAACTGAGCTTCGTACTCTCCAGGTTCGGGGGGTGGGGGCACAGTACCAAGATCTTCAATCCGAATCACTGCCATTTTGTTGAGATCGACGACGGGTACCAGTCCATCGAGCGGCCGGGCGTAGGCGTTGCTGTTGGGGGTCGCCCGCAAATAGCACAGGCAGCGCGAAAAGCGAATCCCGACCTCATCGGCAAAGCCAAAGTTGCCCGGTGCCCATGGGTCTACCATCACCAGGGTTAAGTCGGTGATTCCCCGTTTGGCCAACGCGTCTCGAAAGGCCGGGTGAGCCTTGACCACGGCTTCACATTCCACCAGTTCATCGGCCATGATATTGGGCTGGACGCCGGGAATTTGCAGCCAGCTAGTCACCTTACCCTGAGTTAGGGAGGCGATCGCCTCGTAGGTGTTGCCCGTCTCGTTATCGAGCAACACTAAAAACGCCTTACGCTCAAAGGCATCGCCTGGTCGATAGCTGAGCACGAAGGCTTTGGCGGGTTCGTGCAAAACCACGCTAGGAAACCGAAAGTGTTCACCTACTTGACGTTCTGCTCGAACTAGCGCAACGGCGGTGGCAATTTCGTCTGCTGTCAGCGGGTCAAGCGGATGAGATCCGGCAATTGGCTGAGAAGATTGATTGACAGCTGCATGGGCTAGGGTCATACGCTACTCTCTAGTGACTAAATATTCTAGTAATTCATCCAAATTGCAATTGGCTGAGGACTTGAAGGATGGGGGAAACCTGGAATTTCAAAGGCTTTTCCCCTAACCATCTGTCGCATCCGATTGCTGCATCGGTATTCTATAGCTTTGGCTCAGCCCGCTACTGTGCTCTGCGATCTTTACACAAGCCTTACATAAAAATAGGCGGCAGGAACGTCCTGCCGCCCACATTAGCAACAGCTCCGCTAGCGGCCGCGCTTTTCGCGGTCTTGACGACGGCGATCGCGCCATTCCACAGCGGTCAAATAAAGTACACCTCCGGTGATGGCCAGCATTAGTACTAAGGCGGTGATCGCCAAAATGCTCAGGGGAGATACTCCGACATCCATACCCAGATTCATAATCAAATTGCTGATATTTGTTGATCGCTTAACCGCTAAATGCTATGTGCAGCGGCTATTTAGAAGCCGTTGCGACCCCAAATGACTAACGAAATGGAGAAGGTGAACACCACTAGCAGCGAAACCCAGCCCAAAGACAAAATATCCATGATGCGATTTATCTATTTGAACAAATCTTCAATGCCTAGTTTACAGCCCTTTGGG
>CASBQJ010000363.1 GCA_949127705.1 Synechococcales cyanobacterium PMM_0085 | reverse complement strand
TGTGTCGCTGGATGACCTGAAACAGCACGCGATCGCCTGAGTTCGGTTCAGTTCAGGGGCGATCGCGGCTTGGGAAGGGTGGTGGCAAGGGTGGGTTTTGTCGTCAGCAGGATGTCCCTTGACGCGATCGCATATATAGTGTTTCTATATAGGGGCAAGTGGGTAGAATACACTACCCGTCTCCATCACTTGCAGTCTCCGTTTCCCCTTTTACGACCCGGTTAACGCTATGGTTTCTCAACTCGAAACCCCTTTAGTAGACATCAACCGTCAGCTTCCGCACACGGTTGACGGGTTAGTGCAAGTGTTTACCTGCTCCCACCGCAGCTTTTTTACCAATGTGATTGCCCAAGCCATGCGGATTGCGGGGCAGGGCACCCCGGTGCTGATTGTGCAATTCCTCAAAGGCGGCATTGGGCAAGGGTACGAGCATCCGGTGCGGTTAGGTCAACATCTCGATTGGCTGCGCTGCAATCTGCCTCGCTGCATTGATACGCCGCCGCTAGAAGAATTTGAGCTGGCGGCGCTATTAGACCTATGGCACCATACCCAAGCGGTGGTGGCTGAGGGTAAGTATGCTCTAGTCGTGCTAGATGAGCTGAGTTTAGCGATTAACTTTGGCCTGATTGCCGAGGCAGAGGTGCTGCATTTTTTGGAGCATCGGCCTAGCCAAATTGACATTATCTTGACCGGACCCGAAATGCCTCCGGCAATTCTGGAGATTGCCGACCAAATTACAGAACTGCGCCGCAGTCATCGCCCATAGGTATCTTTCCATTTATTAGCCCGGAACATTTAACTTTGGCCTAGGTCAAGCCTGACCACGACGCATTGGCCATCTGGACAATATTACTAATCTAAGAGGATATCGGTTAAGAAATGGGCAAATGCCTTGATAGGACTAGATTTATGCTTTAAAAAGAAAGCAGCATCTACTACTGATCAAGTCCCCATGTCAGAAGAAACGCCTGCTTATTGCGCCACAACGATCGAAAATTTTTTTGAGTTACTTGACAACAAGCTAGTCACACTTGGCATCCCGGGGGCGTTGGCCTCTGTGGGGATTACTAAATCCCTAGCGGATAAATGGCCAGAAGCAAGCTGGTGTTTTGCGGGGGCAGCCGGGATTTGGCTCGCCATTAAGATTGGTAAAAAGCTAGCACCCAAACTAGACCAGGCAATGGATTGGGCGATCACCTGCCTTGAGCGATCGCTGCTAAACGGAATATCAGCTCTACACTCAGACTTTGAGGGGCAATACCTACAACAGCAAGCAAGGCTATGCGAAGAATTCACTACAGAAGGTTTTAACCCCGACAGCACCGCAATTCCTTTATTGAAAGAAGTGTTTGTCCCGTTAAGTTTAAGCGGGACGCAGGATCCAGCCTTGCAATCGGATGAGCTGAACATTTGGCAACTGTTGGCGCGATCGCGCCGCGATCGCAAATTTCGCCAGATGAGCATTCAGGCCAAAGGCGGCATGGGCAAAACCACCCTGCTGCGGCACGTCGCCTTAATTTATGGACAGCGCCAATACAGGCGCTATCGGGCACCAAAGTTAGTCCCACTGCTGTTGCGGTTGCGCGATTACACAAAGCCGTTAACTCAAGTCTATCCTCCCAGCTTGCCCCAGCTAATCACCGAGACACATATACCCAGTTTGTCCAAACATCAACCTCTAACGCCTCCACCTCAATGGGCAGAAAAACTGTTATCGAGCGGTGCTGCCCTGGTGATGTTTGATGGGTTTGATGAGCTACCAGAGGGCAAACGGCAGGCTGTCAGCCACTGGATCAGTACTCAGATGCAGGAGTATGACAAATCGGTTTTCATCGTGACCTCGCGCCCTGCGGGCTATAAAGACTATGTGGCTCAGCGTCCGGCAGTCCCAATTTTTGTCAATAAATTCAACCTTACCCAACAGGAGAAATTTATTCGTCGCTGGTATCTGTGCCAAGAACGGTGTCGCCGTAGCGAACGACAAATTCATCACGCCAAACGCGTCGCTCAAGAGCGGTCAGATCAGTTGATTGACCAGTTGCAGCAGCGCCGAGCAGAATTGGGCTACATGGCAGAAAACCCGCTGCTGCTGAATATGCTGACAACATTTCATCGGTTTGATCCGTCAGTTGAATTGCCCCGACAGCGGATTGACCTATATCGTGGCATTTGTGACCTTCAGCTGGAAGACCGCCCCAAAGCAAGGCTGGTTCGGATGCTGTTGCCATTTGACAAAAGCCAGACTGTTTTGCAAACAGTAGCCCTGGCAATGGTACGAGCAAGTCAACCCAAGATAAAAATTCCTCACCCAACATTGCTGAAGTTTCTAGGTCAGCAGGCTGTTTTTCTGCAAGAGGAAGTTGACCCAGCAGCCTGGCTCACGCAAATTGTGGACGTGAGTGAGCTATTAGTGGAGCGAGAAACTGGGGAGTATGAATTTCCTCACCTTAGCTTTCAGGGGTTCTTTGCAGCCACTCGCTTGGCACAGCAACAAGATCTCCAGGCCATCCAGGCCAATACTCAACTCGTCTTACAAAACTGGACGGGTGCCGTGTGGCGCGAAACAGTGCTACTCTACACCGCACAGCTCAATACTAGATTACTCGATCAGGTGATTCGTCAAGCCTGCGAATTGGGTAGCGAAGCCGCTGCACTGGCAGCGGTTTGTCTGAAGGAATATCCTCACTTTGAAAAGCTGGGTCCTGACATGGTGGCGCTGTTTCATACCCTAAGTGCCCTCGCTCAAGACTCCAAGTATCGGCAGCTAGAAACCTATTTGAAAGCACAGCTATGGCGTAAAGCCGATCAGGAAACCTATCGGCTAATGATTACAACTGTCGGTAAAGAAGAAGGGCAATGGTTCGATCGCGATGAGCTAGACTATTTCCCCTGTGCAGACTTGCAGATGCTTGACCAACTTTGGATGAAATACAGCAACGGTAAATGGGGCTTTAGTGTCCAAAGACGCATCTGGGAGGAATGCGGTAGCCCAATGAATTACAACGATAGATGGGAAAAATTTGGCGATCGCGTTGGGTGGCGCAAGGACGGTGGATGGGTAGAATACAACAAACTCTCCTACAATCTCCAACACTCGGTTCCAGGCGAGTTTCCGAGGGGATCTGTAGAGGGAACAACCCTCAATTCAATTAGGGCACGGGGAGGTAGAAGTCTCTTGGCGCGCGCGACAACGTGTCGGCTGTAGGTCAACAACCGTTGTTCTCTACGGCATGGGATTAGTCACCGCTCCTGGAAAGCAAGGTCACGAAATTGGGGTCATCGCCTACAATGAATGACTTGCGATCGCCTGTGGAGATCACCATGGTGCCAACTACCAATTTTCAAACGCTTTTACCCGCTCCTACCGGGGACTTTTTGATTGAGCCACAATCGCTGGAGATGCAGCGTGGGATTAGAGGCGACACCAACGACCCAGGCGGTTCCAGGGTTGAATTTTCGTTAGTCATCCCCACCTACAACGAAAGCAAAAATATCCAGCGACTGGTGCAGATTTTGAGCGACACGTTGGCGCGAGGGTTGGGCGATCGCTTTGAACTGATTGTGGTAGACGACGACAGCCCCGATCGCACCTGGGCAGTGGCGCAGGCCATGGTGGCCGACTATCCGCATCTGCGGGTGATGCGGCGGCAAGGCGAACGGGGGCTATCTACCGCAGTGATTCGCGGCTGGCAGGTGGCTCGGGGCAGGTTTTTGGGGGTGATTGATGGCGATTTGCAACATCCGCCAGAGACGTTGCTAGGGCTACTGGAGGCCATGCAAAACGGTGCCGATTTGGCGGTGGCCAGTCGCCATGTCGATGGGGGTGGGGTGAGTACCTGGAGTGCGCTGCGGCGGTTTTTGTCGCGGGGGGCGCAGCTGCTAGGACTGGTGCTGCTGCCGGGGGTAATCAGTCGGGTGAGTGACCCGATGAGTGGCTATTTTCTGGTGCGGCGAGAGGCGATCGCCGACTGTCTGCTCAACCCATTGGGCTACAAAATTTTGATTGAAGTGCTCGGGCGGGGCGATATTCAGCAGATTGCCGAAGTCGGCTATGTGTTTCAAGAGCGGCAGGAGGGTGCTAGTAAAGTGACTTGGCGGCAATACCGCGACTATTTGCATCATTTGGTGCGGTTGCGGGTGGAAGGGGGGCGGATTGGCCAACTGACGCGGCGGCTCGATTTTCCGATTGGCCGATTTCTGCGGTTTGGGCTAGTCGGGCTAAGCGGTTTGGTGATCGATACTGCAATGCTCTATTTACTACACGGCCTCTGGGGCTTGGGGCTAACCCGCAGTGCGATCGCCGCTGCCGAAATTGCCATTGTCAATAATTTTCTGTGGAACGATCGCTGGACGTTTGGCGACATGGCCCAGTCGCAGCGGCAGCTTGGCAAGGTGCTTAAACGGTTCCTCAAGTTCAACGTCATTTGCTTGATGGGGCTAATCCTGAAGGTGCTGTTGCTCAACTTTTTATTCAACGTACTCCAGATCAATCCCTACGTGGCCAACGTGCTGGCGATCGCCATCGTCACCGTCTGGAACTTCTGGGTCAACCTCAAACTCAGCTGGCGCACCAGCGATGTGCGTTAGGGCAAGGGGTTGGGAATGATGGTTGGGTAGGGGCATGGCACTGCCATGCCCTTATCTAACTAGGAGGACATGGCGGTTATCTGATTAGGAGGACATGGCAGTGCCATGTCCCTACATGATTAGAAGGACATGGCAGTGCCATGTCCCTACCTGGGTACGGGCATGGCA